>JAIEQO010000525.1 GCA_019747655.1 Gemmataceae bacterium
CCCGGCCGCCCCCCCGACCCGTCCCTCCCGGACCCGGCCGTCCGCCCGCCGGACGAGGACGTGCATGCCTACCGACTCCGGGTCGCCGGGCTGCTACTGGCCCCGCCCGGGCTGGCCACCGCGGCGACCGTCGTCGCGGCCGACAACCCCCGCGGGGTGAGCCCGCTCTGGGCCAGCTTCGAGCCGACCGCCCGTGCCCTCGGTCGGCTCCAGGAGGCCCTGCGGAAGTCGTTCGACGACGACCACACCGGGTACTTCCAGTTCCAGCTCGAGGTGTGGCCGCCGGCGGCGAACCCGGCCAACCCGGCCGACCGCACGACCGTCCTCGTCCGGTCGGCCCGGCTCGGGAAGGAGCTGCCCCGGGTCGAGCTGCCCCCGGACCAATTCGCCGGGTTCGAGGACCGCCTCGATCGCGTAGACGGGGCCGACGAGTCTGTCCGCCGGGCCGTCACGGCCCAGGCGGCCGGCCGGCCGCTGTTTTTCGCCGCCAGCCTCCACCCCCAGGCCGTCCTCCCCGCACCGGCCCGCCGGCCGCCGGACGTGCTGATGGTGGCGTTCGTCCAGCACGCCCGGTCGGTGGCCGAACTGGACGCCCTCCTGGCCGTGGCCGAGCAAGATCGTGAGGACCAGTTGGCCCACGTCGGGATCGAGAGCCGGCGGGAGCTGGCCTGGCTCCGGACCCGGCTCGGCGGGATCGTCGGGGTTACCTTCCTTGCCACGGTCGTCGGCGGGCTGGTGATCGTGGCCCGCGGGCTGTCGCCCCTCCGGAAGCTGTCCCACGCCGTCAGCCAGGTGTCCGAGAAGGACTTCCGGCTGCCGGTCGGGCCGGACGGGCTGAGCCGCGAGCTGGCCCCGATCCACACCCGCCTGACCTCCACCCTGGACCAGCTCCGCCGGGCCTTCGAGCGGGAGAAGGAAGCCGTGGCCGACATCTCCCACGAACTCCGCACCCCGATCGCGTCGCTCCTGGCGACCATCGACGTGGCCCTCCGCAGGCCCCGCAGCCCGGACCACTACCGGGCCACCCTGGAGGACTGCCGGGCCATCGCCAAGCAGCTCGGCCACCTGGTCGAGCGGATCATGACCCTGGCCAGCCTGGACGCCGGGACCGCCCGGGTGGCCGTCGCCCGGGCCGACGCGGCCGAGGTCGCGGCCGGGTGCGGGACCGTCATCCGCCCGCTGGCCGAGGCCCACGGGCTGGCGTTCGCCGTCTCGGCCCCCGACCCGGTCGAGTTGGACACCGACCCGGACCGGCTGCGGGAGGTGCTCATCAACCTCCTGCACAACGCCGTCGAATACAACCGGCCCGGCGGGCGGGTGGAGCTGGCCGTCCGCCGGGACGCCGGGCGGGTGCTGTTCGAGGTGGCCGACACCGGGATCGGGATGCCGGACGAGGTCCGGGAGAAGATGTTCGAGCGGTTCTACCGGGCCGACCCGTCCCGCCACGCCACCGGCGTCCACGCCGGGCTCGGGCTGGCGATCGTCAAGGAGTACGTCGGGCGGCTCGGCGGGACGATCGAGGTGGACAGCACCCCCGGCGAGGGGAGCACCTTCCGGGTGTCGTTCCCGGCACCGCCGGCGCGGCCGGCCGAACCCCCCCCGCCGGCCCGCCGGGAGCCGGCCGCCGCCCGCTCCTGAATGGACGCCCCCGCCCCCCGCGGGGTACACTCTTGGGGTGCTCCCCGGGGGGTGTAGGATGCGACGCGCGGGGTGGTTCGTCGGGTGGCTCGCCGGGCTGGCCCTGGCCGGGTGCGGGCCGGAGAAGGAGGCCCCGGACGCGGTCCGCATCTCCTCCGTCCCGGACACGCCGGTCGCGGAACCCGTCCCGAAACAGTCCGACCCGGCGGCCAAGGAGTTCGTCGACCGTTGCCTGAAGGCGGCCACCGACGGCCACCCCGAACGGCTCGAAAAGGCCAAGACTTACACCTCGACGGCCCGGGGCACCTACAAGTGGACCGACGGCCGGTTCCTCGGCGCCTCCCGGTCGGTGAAGGGCGGCTGGCCGGACCGGTTCCGGGTGGATCACGAGTTCCCGACCGGACAGCCCCGGCAGCATCTGATCGGCCTCCGCCGGCCGGCCGCCTGGGTGTACACGTCCGGACCGGGCGGGCTGTCCGAGTACCCGGTCCCGAACCCGAAGGAGTTCGCAGACGCCGTGGCGGTCGACGCCGTCGGCCAGCACTGGCTGCCGGTGCTGGTGCCCCTGACCGACCCGGCCACGGTGGTGTTCGACTACAAGAAGCAGGACCTCGGCACCCAGCAAGTCGAAACGGTCAAAGCGGCCGTCCCGGGCTGCCCGGTCTTCACCCTCTGGTTCGACCCGAAGACGAGCCTGCTGGGGGTCGTGACCTACACCCACCAGGAGGCCGGGCCCGGGGCCCGGTTCCAGAAGCGGCTCGGGATGGTCGGGCACAAGCCGTTCGGCGGGGTGATGCTGCCGACCAAGCTGGAGTTCAGCCGGAACGGGGAGTCGGTCGAGGAGTGGGCGGTCGACTCCTGGGACCTCGGTGCGGCCGTCGAGGACGCCGCGTTCGACCCGCCGAAAGACGGGAAGAAGTAGTGGGCCGCACAGGCAGGAATGCCTGTGCCACCAAGCATTCTGGTAGCACAGGCATTCCTGCCTGTGTTCATGGTCCTACGGCCGATACCCCTGGACCGGACCACCGCCGGTCTTGGCCGGGATGGCCGGCGGCCAGTCCGGGCGGTAGCTCGGGACGCCGGCCGGGAGCGGGGCGAACGGCGAGTCCTTCAGCCCGCTGCTCGGGCGGACGGCCCCGCCGATGCCGATCAGCTCCGGCCGGCGGGCCACCTTGTCGGCGAACACCTCCAGGTCCTTGGCGATCTTGTCCGCCCGGGCCAGCACCCGGGCCAGCTCGCACGACGCGGCCTCCAGGTTCTTGTACAGCCCCTCGTCGGTCAAGAGCTTCTGGATGGTGCCGTTCTCCCGGCCGAACACCCGGGTCAGCTCCCGCACCTCGGTTAGTACCTTGTTCAGCGACGCCGCCGCCTCGGCGATGTCGGCCGCCAGGGCCGGCCCCCGCTGACCCAGCGGCTGGGTGACGGCCCGGATGTCGGCCAGCACGTCGGCCGTCAGGGCGGTCCGCCGGTCGAAGTTCTGGACCGTCTTCTGGGCCTCGTCGAGCAGCCCCCCGAACCCGCCGGCGAGCCGGAGGATGGCGACGCCGATGCCGTTCAGGTTCCGGACCAGCTCGTTGATCTGCTTGCGGTTCTCCGGGGACAGCACGTCGTTGACGGCGTCGAAGGTGGCCCGGGCCGATTTCGCCGCGCCGACGACTTCCGGCTCGGCCCGGCGGACGACGCCCCGGATTTCGTCGACGGCGGGGCGGACGGTGGCGAGCAGCTCGCGGATGTCCCGGATCAGGGTCTTGAGGTTGTTCTGATCGACCGGCCGGGACTGGGCGGCGACGCCCTCGGCGTCGGCCGCCACTAGTGCGTGCGGCAGGTCCCGAACGTCCTCGCTGATGAAGTTCCGGAGCCGGTCGTTGGTCTTCTTCAGCTCCGGGATGAAGGCCCGCACGTCGGCGGCCAGCCGCTCGAACTCCTGGAGGGTCCGTTCGAGCTGCGGGGCGACCCGCTCCAGCCGCTCGAACGACTTGACCATCCGGTCGAGCGACGCCTGGGCGGTGTTTAGGACCTCGGACGCCGGGGTGAGCAGGCTGCGGGCGGTGACCGGCGGGACGCCCGGGATGTCGCTGCCGGGCGGGTAGTCGTCGCCGCGGGGGCCGGGCTTGCCGGTGGCCGGGTCGAGCTTCGGCAGGAAGTCGATGGCGGTGTCGCCGGAGAGCAGCCCGCGGGTGATGGTCGGGTCCTCGCCGGTCCGGGGCGGGTACTTGGGGTCGATGGCGATCACCACCCGGACCTGCCCGGTGTCCGGGTCGAGGTCGACCCGGGTGACCTCCCCGACCCGGACGCCGGACTTGCGGATGGGCGTGCCGGCGGCGATCCCCGGGGCCTCCGGGAACAGAACTGTGTACGCGGTCTTGGCCGAGAACAGGGCCGGGGCCCCGCCGAACAGGACCACCAGCCCGCTCATCACCACCAGGGTGGCGGCCACGAACAGCCCGAGCCGCAACCGCAACCGCCGCTCGGCCATTGGGGGGGCCTCCGGGGAGTTAACCACAGAGTCACAGAGAGCACAGAGAAGCCCCGAGCCGAGAGACAGAGTTTTCAAACCCTGTTTTTTCTCTGCTCGGTGCCCTCTGTGACTCTGTGGTTAATCCGTCCTCACTCCTCCAACCTCGCCCGGGCGTCGCCGGCGACGAACTCCCGGACCCGCGGGTCGTCCGCCTCGGCCAGCCCGCCCGGGGGGCCGTCGTACAGCACCTGCGGCTCGCCCGGCCCGAGCCGGGCCAGCGGGTAGAGCATCACCACCCGGTCGGCCACCTTCCGCACCGTCCGCATCTCGTGGGTGACGATGATGCTCGTGACCGGCCGGCGGCTCCGGGTCCGCAGGATCAGCTCGTTAATCACGTCCGTCATGATCGGGTCGAGGCCGGTGGTCGGCTCGTCGTAGAGCATCACGTCCGGGTCGAGGGCCAACGCCCGGGCCAGGCCGACCCGCTTCCGCATCCCGCCCGACACCTCGGCCGGCATCTTCCCCTCGGCCCCCTCCGGCATCCCGACCTCGGCCAGCCGCTCCCGCACCCGCTGCCGCACCTCGGCCTCGGCGACGCCGCCCTTGGCCCGCAGCCCGAAGGCCACGTTGTCGTACACGTTCAGGCTGTCGAACAGAGCCGCCTGCTGGAACAGGAATCCGACCCGCAGCCGCATCCGGGTCAGCTCGCGTTCCGAGAGCCGGTGCAGGGGCGTCCCCTCGAACAGTACCTCGCCGGCCGTCGGGGTCAGCAGCCCGACGATCAGCTTGAGCAGCACCGTCTTGCCGCAGCCGCTTTCGCCGACCACGCACACCGTCTGGTGCCGGTCGATGGCCAGGTCGACGCCGCGGAGGACCTCCTGCCGGCCGAACCGGACGCCCACCCCGCGGAGCTGGAGGACCGGGTCGGCCACGTCACACCACCTTCGCCACCGCGTCCGGCCAGATGACCTCGTGGAGGGCGTTGGAGAACATGGCCAGGACGAAGTCGAGGACGATGATGGCGACGAAGGCCAGGACGAACGCCTCGGTGGCCGCCCGGCCGACCCCCGCCGCCCCCGGCTTGCTGTGGAACCCGCGGTGGCAGGCGATCAGCGACAATACACCGCCGAACACCACCGCCTTGCCGAGGCCCACCCCCACGTCCCACACCCCGACGTAGCTCCGGGAGTGCTCCCAGTAGTGGTGCGAGTCGATCCCGTACACCCGCAGGCAGATCAGGGTCGAGCCGATGAGGCCCGTGAGGTCGGCGAACACCGTCAAGAGCGGGATCATCCCGAGGCAGGCCAGGAACCGCGGGGCCGTCAGGTACTTGACCGGGTCGACCCCCAGGCAGGCCAGGGCGTCGATCTGCTCCGTCACCCGCATGGTGGCCAGCTCGGCGGCCATCGCCGACCCGACCCGCCCGGCCAACATCACCGCCGCCAGCACCGGCCCCAGCTCCCGCACCACCGACAGGTGGATGACCGCCCCGAGGGAGGTCTCCAGCCCGACGGTGTGGAACTGGCTGTACGTCTGGACGGCCAGCACCATCCCGATGAACAGCCCGGTGACGACCACCACCCCGAGGCTGTTCACCCCGACCTCGACGGCCACCCGGAGCAACTCCCGCCCGGCGAACGCCCGCCCGAACACCCCGGCCAGGGCCCGGGCCGAGAACAGCGTCCAGTCCCCGAGCCCGACCAGGGCGACGGCGATCGGCCCGCCGATCGGCAGTGCGTCGTCGTCCGGCGGCGGGCCGGGCTCGGCGCGGGATGGGGCCGTGGTCGCCATTCCTTCCGCCACAGGTCCGGGGACGGTCCGCCGTGTCCCTTCCATCGGCACCGGCTGTACCGGTTGTTGCGGGGAAGTGCCGCCCGGGGCCCCAACCGCTGGTTCTTGGCGAGTGTCACACCCCACGCCAAAACCAGAACAACTCGACAAGAAGAAAGAACGTCAGACCGACACCTCGGCCGCAACCCGTTACTAGCCGTACACTTCCCGAATCAGCACGCCATCTTGCCACTGGCTCCAAACCCGCCGGCTCGGGTCCCACCGCCAGCCGGTAAACAGGTCGGGATCGTCGGCCGGGCCGACCGGGACGGCGGTGTACCGTCCCCGGGCCCGGCGGGCGGCCTGGGCCTTCACCCCGGCCAGCTCCGCCTGCCCGAGCAGGTAGACCACCCCGGCCACCAGGACTAGACCGGGGTTGAACCCCTGGCTGCCGGTCAACGGATTGGCCACCACCCCGAGCCCGACCAGCCCGAACCCGACGGCGGCTACCGCCCCGACCCCGACCGCCAGCCGGGTCGCCTCGACCCGCGGCAGCCCGAGGGCGAACAGTGCCCTCAAGACCCGCCCGCCGTCCATCGGGAACGCCGGGAGGAGGTTGAACCCGACCAACAGGCCGTTCGCCAGGATGAGCTGGCCGAGGAACTGCTCGCCCGCACCCGGGGACGCCAACGACCCCGGCGTCAGGTACTCCCGGGCCGCGATCCCGGCTACTAGCCCGAGGGCGATGACCACGTTCACCGCCGGCCCGGCCAGGGCGATGACGATCTCGTGCAACGGCCGCTCCGGCATCCGCTCCAGCCGGGCCACCCCGCCGATCGGGTACAGGGTGATGTCCCGGGTGTCGATCCCGTAGTACCGCCCGGCCAGGGCGTGCCCGACCTCGTGCAGGGCCACGCACCCGAACACGGCCAGCAGAACGGCCACCTGGAACAGGGCGTCGGACACGTCCCCGGCCAGGGCACTCGCCCCGAACACGAACAGCGGCAGCAGCCAGAACGTCGGGTGGACGTAAAGGTCGATGCCGACGAGTTTTCCGAGCTTAAATGAGCTGAACATCAGGACCGCCTTTCCGGAGGGGAGTACCGGCGGACCGGCCCCGCCCTCACACAGTATTCGAGGGCCGGGAAGGGGGGTTGGGTCCGGGGGAAGTGCGGAATGCGCAGTTCGGCGTGCGGGCAACGAACCCGGCCGGACCGCCTCCGGGTTCGACAGCGCCGCCACCTACCGCAGGTAGCCGCCGGGCCACCGGAGCCAGGGGTGCTTCTGCAGCGCGGCGGGGACCTGGGAGAGCCACGGCCTCCCGTCGCGGGGCCGGTCGCCGTTCCGCAGCCGCTCGTCACCGGCCTGCTGGACCCGGTCCCATCGGGCGGGTGGGAAGCCGGCCTTCAGCGCGGCCAGCCGGTCGGCGTCGTCGGTGATCGGGTCGGCCAGGACCGGCCAGATGCTGTTCCAGACCCGCCGGCCCGCGGGCCCGTAGGCGACGTCCGGCTCGGCCTCCGGGAAGACATCATAGGTGTTGCAGGCGACCAGCCGGGCGCCGGCCTTCAGCCCCCACGACCGGGGCACCCGCAGCAGGGTGACGTGGTCGAACTCGTCGCTGTACGCCGCGACGACCGGCGGGTCGGCGGATACCGCCACCGCCGGGCAGGCCTCCCCCCGCCACAGGTGACCGGCCAGGCCCTCGATGGCCTGGGCCTGCCCGTCCTGGTCCCGCAGGGCGACCCGCCGGGCCAGCCACCCGGGCGGGCCGTCGGCCTGGGCGAACCACCAGCGGGCGGTCAGGTAGAGCCCGGCGGCCGCGGTGAACACCGACGGGCGGCGGAAGAGCTCGGGGTGGACCGCTTTCACCTTCGGCAGCGACAGGCGGAGCCGGCCGGGCGGGGCCCCGTCGCCCGGTCCGCCCGGCCGTCGGGCCGCCAGGACCGGCATCCCGGGCGGGTAGCAGTACCGGTCGAGCACACACCCGCGGAGGCCGTCGATGTCGTCCTCGTGGACGCCGGCCGAAATCGTCCCGAAGCGGGAAACGACGTAATCCGGATCGCGGATCACGTCGGCGTCGCACGTCCGGACGGCCGGGCCGCCGTCGGCGAGGTGGATGCGGAGGCACGGGCCGCGGTACGGCTGGGCGGTGACGAGGTGCCAGTACAGGGCCCGCCGGGCCCGCTTGGTGATCCGGACCGGGAAGTCCGTGTCGGCGGCGTCGGCCGTCTTGGGCAGGAACGGCGGGTCGATGACCGGGAACGGGTACTCCATCCGGTCAGAATACGGTCGAGCCCCACACGAACAGGTGCCCCTCGTGGGGGTAGCGGGGGGTGCCTGCGGATGGCCTCGTGGTCGGCCGGGGCGACCGCCCGCTCGACCACCCGCCCGCCCGCTTGTCGGTCCCGCGGTGCGGCCGTCGGCCGCACGAGGAACGGCCGGAGGTCGTGACCCGCGAGTCGACGCGGTTCCTCGAACCCCGGGGGCGGGCCGGCCGGTGGGCGGCCGCCGCGCGTGGGTCGTGCCACGGAACCGGCTCGGAGGGGCACGAGTCACCAGGCCCCGCGCCCGCACTCGCTCCGGCGTCCGTAGGGCCGCCGACCCACACGTGCCGTGCGCCAACGGGTTCGGGGCATCGTTCGACCCGGCCATCCCACGTGGCGTGGGTGTGGCGGTCCGTCAAACCGCCCACGCCGGTCCGAGCGGGTGTCGGACGATCCCACCGCCCCGTGCCGGGAGCCGCCCTGATCCGCCGCCGCGGCCGGCGGCGGGCACGCGCGCTGCAGCCCAATCGCCGCGAGTCGCGGGAGGACCGCGACCGCAGAGGCGGTGATGGCGCGGCGCTC
>JAIEQO010001082.1 GCA_019747655.1 Gemmataceae bacterium
TGCCGCTGCGGGCCGGCGCCCGGGCCCTGCGGGCGGTCGAGTTCTAAAGCGGGTGTCGGGCCGGTGCTGGAGTCCCGGCTTCAGCCGGGTGACAGCCACAGGGCCGGCTGAAGCCGGGACTCCAACACCGGCCGCTACACCAAACCGGGAGCCGCTCGAACCGAATCGGCCCGCCACCCGCGACCCAATCGCCTTGACTACGCCCGTCCAGTATATTACTATATGTATAGTATTCCGACGCGGGGCTACCCGCGCCGCGGAGGTGAGCCGTGACCCCGTGTGCGGTGGAAATTGGATGCGCCTCGTTGATTCGCTCTGACCGTGGGTCGACCGAGCGTGCGGCGTCCGTGACCGTATACGGCAACGGAGCGGGGTTGACACAACCGACAGGCCGGCCGCTGGTTGTGGCGATTTCCGGTGCCGAGCATGACCGCCCGGTTGCAGACGGTGACGCCGATTTCGGGCCGCAAGCTGTTCCCGCGCGGCGTGTTGTGGACGTGATCCCGCCCGCCTCTCGTGAGGGGGGGGAGGGGGTCAAGGCCGGCCGGGCCTCCCGGGCACGCTTTGACGTAGATTCCGCCCGCGAAGCTTCGATAAGGTACAGGGGGACTTCGGCACAGAAGTCCCACCCGGTCCCACGGACGTGGACCTCTCCCCCGCACGGACGCGGCACGTCCCGTCCCCACTTCCACCCCCGGAGGGCACCACCATGCCCCTCGTCCGCCACGCCGCCCGGGCCGCCCCGGTCGCGCTCGCTACCGCCGTCCTGTTCGCCCCCGGTTCCGGGGCCTCGGCGCCGACCGGCCAACCCACCCCGAAGCCGCCGGCCGAGGCCGAGGTCCGCTGCCTCGACGACAGCGTCCTGAAGGTCAAGCTGCTGGACGAGAAGGTCGAACTCGTCACCCGGTACGGCCCGGTCCAAATCCCGGTGGCCGACCTCCGCCGGATCGAGTTCGCCACCCGCACCCCGGCCGACATCGCCGAGCGGGTGACGGTCCTGATCGGCCACCTCGGGCACCCGGACTACGACGCCCGGGAGAAGGCCACGGCCGAGCTGCGGGGCTACCGCGAGCGGGCCTACCAGCCGCTCTTGAAGGCGGTCAAGCACGCCGACCCGGAGGTCGGCCGGCGGGCCGAGGAGGCGGTCCGGTTCCTCCAGCAGCGGGTCCCGCCGGGGCACCTGGAGGTGCGGGAGCAGGACGTGGTGGTGACCGACGACATGAAGCTGACCGGGCGGCTGTCCGGGGCCGGGCTGCGGGTCCTGACCGGGCCGTTCGGGGAGCAGACGCTGAAGCTGTCGGACGTGCGGTCGCTGAAGGCCGGGGGGGCGGTGGCGGAGGACGTGGCGGCCGCGGTCCCGGCCCCGGGGAACCTGGTGGCGTACCAGAACCAGTTCGGCAAGGAGCTGGTGTTCACGGTGGTCGGGGCGACCCCGAACGGCCAGCCGGCGGCCATCTGGGGGACCGGGGTGTACACCCTGGACTCGGCGGTGGCGGCGGCGGCGGTCCACGCCGGGGCGGTCCCGCCGGGCCAGCCGGGGGTGGTCCGGGTGCGGGTGGTGGCCCCGCCGCCGCAGTTCGCCGGCAGCACCCAGAACGGGCTGACCTCGTCGGCCTACGGGGCGTACCCCGGCGGCGGGTACGAGTTCGTCCGGCGGTGACGGCGGCGGTCGGCGTAGCGGCCGGGCCGGGCGGCGGGGTACAATCCCCTGCCCCCGGAGGCCCGCGGCCGATGCTCGAAGTCGCCGACGCCCTGGCCGAAGTCCTGGCCCGCTGCCGGCCCCGCCGCCCGCGCCGGATCGGGCTCGGACCAATCCACCGCGGGCTCGTGTTGGCGGCCGATGTCATCGCCGACCTTGACTCGCCCCCGTTCGACAAGTCGTTGCGGGACGGGTACGCGGTCCGCTCGGCCGAGACCGGCGATCGGCGGGTTGTCGAGGAGATCGCGGCTGGGTCGGTGCCGACGAAGGTGATCGGGGAAGGGGAGGCCGCCCGCATCTTCACCGGGGCCCCCATTCCGGACGGGGCCGACGCGGTTGTCATGCAGGAGGACGCCGAGGTCCTCGCCGACGGCCGGGTCCGGTTCAACGCATCGATTCGGCCCGGGCAGTGGGTGTTTACCCGCGGGAAGGAGATGCGGGCCGGCGAGGTGGTCGTGGCGGCCGGGACGGTCATCACCCCGGCGGTGACGGGAATGCTGGCCGCCGTCGGGGCCGTAGAGGTGCCCACCTGGGCGGCGCCGGCGGTCGAAGTGCAGGTGACGGGTGACGAGCTGGTGGACGGCCCGGCGCCCGCCGGCCTGGGGCAAATCCGGAACTCCAACGGGCCGATGCTGGCCGCGTTGGTGCAATCTACGGGGTTCAGCGGCTTCTCGAATCCGGTCGTCCCCGACCGTGCGGACGCCCTGCGGAACAAGCTCGGGAAGGCCGTGGCCGGGAGCGATGTCCTCATCGTGGCCGGCGGGGTGTCGGTCGGGGACTACGACCTCGTGCCACAGGTGCTGGCCGAACTCGGCGTCGAGGTTCACTTCCGCCAGGTCCGGATGAAGCCGGGCAAGCCGCTCCTGTTCGGGACGAAGGGCGACACCCTCGTCTTCGGCCTGCCCGGCAACCCGGTCAGCGCGTTCGTCTGCTTCGAGCTGTTCGTCCGGCCGGCCCTCCGCAAGCTCGCCGGCCACGCCGACCCCGGCCCGCGGACCGTCCGGCTGCCGCTGGCCGCGGCCGTCGCCGAGACGAACGACCGGCCGACCTACCGCCCGGCGAAGCTCGAAGTCGCCGAGGTCGGCTGGGAGGTCCGGCCACTGCCGTGGGGCGGGGCTCCGGACCTGCGGTCGCTCCTGACTGCCGACGCACTGGTGGTCCTGCCGGCCGGCGACGCCCGGTACGACCGCGGCACCCCGGTGCCGGTCATCCTCCTGGGTACGCCATGACTCCGCGGCCCCGCGTGTTCCTGCCGGCCGTCCTGTCCGGGCTGCTCCTGTGGGCGGCGTTCTTCCCGCTCGACCTCGGGCCGGTCGGGTTCGTCGCCCTCGTCCCGTGGCTGACGCTGGTGCGGGCGCCGGTGTCGGCCCGACGGCGGTATCTGGCGGCCTACCTCGGCGGGCTGACCTTCTTCGGCGTCGCCCTGAACTGGCTCCCGGTCGCCCACCCGATGATGTACCTCTCGTGGGCCTTCCTCGCCCTGATGTGCCCGTGCTACTGGGCCCTCGGGCTGTGGCTCATCCGCCGGCTCGACCGGCTGCGGGTGCCGCTGGCGGTGTCGGTCCCGGCCGTGTGGGTCGCCCTGGAGTACACCCGGGCCCACTTCCCGACCGGGTTCCCGTTCATGGGCCACGTCGGGATGTACCAACTCATCGGCTTCGGCTGGTACTTCCTCGGGTACACCCAGCACGCCTTCCTGCCGCTCATCCAGGTCGCCGACCTCGGCGGGGTGTACGCCGTGTCGGCCGTCGTCGGGGCGGTCAACGGGCTGGCCGCGGACTGGCTGACGCGGTCGGCCACGGTGCGGAGCTGGCTGGGGTGGGAAGGGCCGACAAAGACCCCACCCCCTATCCCCCTCCCCCGCGGGGGGAGGGGGGACCAGACAATCGGCTTTGTCCCCCCGCCCCCCGCGGGGGAGGGGGATAGGGGGTGGGGTCCTGTGTTCTCCACCTCCGCGCTCGCCGTTCTGTTCGCCGCCGCCCTCACCTACGGATTTCTCCGCCTCGACCACCCCGGGTTCCGGGCCGGGCCGCGGGTGGCCGCCCTCCAGGGGAGCGTCCCCCAGGCCGAGAAGAACCTCCGCGGCGAGAGCCGGACGCTGGGCGAGACCTACGTTGCGTTACACGCCCAGGCCCTCGGCCAGACGCCCCGGCCGGACCTCGTGGTCTGGCCGGAGACGTGCTGCCCGGTCGACTGGTACGACGTGGCCCCCGGGACCGACCCGAACGAGTTGCCGAACGACTTCCGGGCCGGACTGATCCACGCCGACAAGCAGTTCGTCAAGCGGGACTGGGACACGCCCGTCCTGTTCGGGCTCAACGGCATGGTGTGGGAGGGCGGCCGGCGGTGGCGGTACAACTCGGCCCTCCTGATCGGCCTCAACGGCGAGTACGGCGGGCGGTACGACAAGATGCACCTCGTCCCGTTCGGCGAGTACGTCCCGCTGCGGGAGACGTTCCCCTGGATGCGGACCTTCACCCCCTACGAGGGCGACTACTCGTGCCGGCCGGGGGAGGCCTGGACCCGGTTCGCCGTCCGGGCCGCCGACGGCCGGGCGTTCACCTTCGGCTGCCTGATCTGCTACGAGGACTCCGACCCGTACCTCGCCCGGCAGTACGTCGCCCGCGACCCGGTCGACTTCCTGGTGAACATCTCGAACGACGGCTGGTTCGACGGGACCGAGGAGCACGAGCAGCACCTGGCCGTCTGCCGGTTTCGGGCGGTCGAAGCCCGGCGGAGTGTCGTCCGGGCGGTAAACATGGGTATCTCGGCAGTCATCGATCCGGACGGCCGGGTCGTCGCGCTGCCGGGCCCGACGTGGGCCGGGTCGAAGAAGGTCGAGGCGGTGGTGTCGGCCGAGGTGCCGGTCGACGACCGGGGCTCGCTGTACGCCGCCTGGGGCGACTGGCTCCCGGCCGCCGGCTGGGTGCTGATCCTGGTCGGGCTGGTGTTCGGCCGGAGGGGGCGGGCCGCATGACGCCCCCGACCCCGCCCGGCCGCTGGCGGCGGGTTCGCCGGCCCCTGGTCCGGTGGGCGGTCGGCCTCGTCGTCCTCTACCGCGGTGTGGTGGCCGTGTTCCTCGCCCTGGAAACGTCGCTCGTCTTCCAGCCGTCGTCCCCGGCCGAGTCGTGGCTGGACCCGGCCGACCCGGACACCCGCGACGTGGCGTTTACCTCGGCCGACGGGACACCGTTGCACGGCTGGTGGCTGCCGCCCCGCGACCCGGCGGCCGGGGCGGTGCTGGTGGCCCACGGGAACGGCGGGAACGTCAGCCACCGCGGGCGGATGGCGGCCGACCTCCGGCGGACGCTCGGGGCCGGCGTCCTGTTGATGGAGTACCCCGGGTACGGCAAGAGCGGCGGGACGCCGTCCGAAGCCGGGTGCTACGCGGCCGGGGATGCCGCCTACCGGTGGCTCACGGAGGAGGAGAAGGTCCCGCCGGGGCGGGTGGTCCTCTTCGGCGAGTCGCTCGGCGGCGGCACGGCGGTGGAACTGGCCACCCGCCACGACCACCGGGCCCTGGTGCTGGCCTTCACCTTCACCTCGCTGCCGGCCGCGGCCAAGCACCACTACCCCTGGCTGCCGACCCACACCCTGATGCGGACCCGGTTCGACAACCTGTCGAAGCTCCCCCGGTGCCACAGGCCGGTGTTCATCGCCCACGGTACGGCCGACGAGGTCATCCCGTTCCGCCAGGGGGAGGAGCTGTTCGCCGCCGCGAACGAGCCGAAGGAGTTCCTGCCGCTGGACGGATTCTCCCACAACCTCCTGCTCGGCGAGCAGTTCTACGCGCCGCTCCGCCGGTTCCTCGACGCCCGGGCCCCGTGACCGACCTCGGCTTCCCCCGGCCGCCGGGGTTTGCTATCCCGCCGGCGTCTCCGGGAGGGCCGGCCATGACGCGGCGATTGGCGGCGGTGTGCGGGGTCGGGCTGGTGGTCGGGGTGGCGCTGGCCCGGCCGGCGGCCAACGGACCGCTCCGGTTCAAGTGGCAGACCGGACGGACGCTAACGTACAAGGTCCAGCAGCAGACGGTGGTGCAGGAGACGACCGCCGACCCGAAGACCCAGCGGCCGGTGACGACCGAGGCCCGGACGACGCTGGCCCTGACCCGGGCCTGGCTGGTGAAGGAGGTCGACCCGGCCGGGACGGCCACCCTGGAGATGCGGATCACCGCCCTGAAGACCGACATCCGGCCGCCGGCCGGCGAGCCGGTCAGCAAGGACTCGGCCAACCCGGCCGACGCCGCCGAGATGGCCGACTACCTGAACAAGCCGGTGGTGGTCGTCCGGGTCGATAGCCAGGGCCGGCTGGTCGAGGTGAAGGAGGCGAAGGGGAGTTCGGCCGCCCGCCTACACGCCGAGCTGCCGTTCCGGCTGACCCTGCCGGACGCCGGGCCGACGGCCGGACAGACGTGGGACCGGCCGTTCGCCGTCACGCTCGACCCGCCGCACGGGACCGGCGAGAGCTACGACTTCGTGCAGGCGTACACGGCCCAGGGCGTCAAGGACGGGCTGGCCGTGGTCGGGGTGAAGACGGCGCTCAAGGCTCCGCCGAAGGCGGCCGGCGAGCAGGTGCCGCTGGTGCCGATGCTCTGGGCCGGCGAGGTCTACTTCGACCCGGCCGCCGGGGCGTACCACGCCGCCCGGCTGGCCGCGAAGGCGGAGCTGGCCAACCACCAGGGGGCCGGCACGAAGTTCGTCTACCAAAGCACCTACGCCGAGGACGCGGTGAAGTAAGTTGCCGGGCGCCCACCCCGGACCGCGACAACGGAGTCCGGCGTTTTCGGTACATCCAGGTCTTCGACGACCCGGAGTTCTTCGCAGTGACCGCCGGATGGCTCGAACTCGCGGAGGAGCAGGAACCGGGTACTCCGAAAGGCCTCCTCGAAGAACTCGACCGGGTGTACCTCCCGGACGGGACGATGTTCGTGGCGGTGTCGTATCCGACGGCGCACCGGGCGGTCGATCAGGCCCTTACCCCGTGGGCCCGGCAATCGGGTCGATCGTTCGGGTTGATCGAGGGCGAGGCATTCGTCCTGAACGACGGCCGGGCGTTCCCCTTGGCGGAGGTCCGTTTCACCCGCCGACCGTGACCCGGTTCCCCGGAAATCCCCCCTTGATGCCGGCCCACCCGGGGCGTAGATTGCTGGTGCCGGTTGCCAGGCGGGTGTAACTCAGTGGTAGAGTACCTCGTTGCCAACGAGGTTGTCGTGGGTTCAAGTCCCATCACCCGCTCTTAAACTCGTGTCGGATGTGTTGCGGGCCGGGGGGCCGCGGGCCGTTGGGGGTGATTCCCGGCCGCCCGTCGCCCCCCGGCCCGCCCGTTCTTACAACATCTCGACCGGCCGGGTCCGACCCGGTCGCACCGACGGAGCAACCCGATGGCCGACGAAGACCCCACCCCGGACACCCCCCCGGCCGACACCACCGACGCCGCAACCGCCACCGCCGAGCCGGAAGCCCCGGTCAAGCTGGTCCAGACGGTCGAGATCAAGGATGTCGGACCGTGCAAAAAGCACATCAAGGTGACGGTCGACCGGAAGCAGATCGACGAGCGGTTCGACGAGAAGTTCACCGAGATCGTCCGCAGCGACCAGCCGAGCGTCCGCGGGTTCCGCCCCGGCAAGGCCCCCCGCAAGATGATCGAGCGGGTGTACCGGGACACCGTGGCTGACGAGGTCAAGTCCCAGGTGCTGATGGCCAGCCTGGAGCAGCTGGCCGACGAGCAGTCGATCAGCCCGCTGAGCCCGCCCGACCTCGACCCGGGCCGGATCGAGATCCCGAAGGAGGGGGCGTTCGTCTACGAGTTCGACATCGAGGTCCGGCCGGAGTTCGACCTGCCCGACTACAAGGGGCTCAAGCTCCGCCGGCCGACCCACACCTTCACCCCGGCCGAGGCCGAGCGGGAGAAGCGGCGGCTGTTGGAGCCCTACGGCCAGCTCGTTCCGAAGGACGGGAACCCGCCGACCGTCGAGCTGGACGACACCGTCACCGCCGACGTGGAGATCAGGTACGGCGACCGGCTCCTGAACACCCTCAAGGAGGTCCGGTTCAAGGTCGAGCCGCGCCTGGCCCTGTCCGACGGCGTGGCCGAGGACTTCGGCAAGACGATGGCCGGGGCCAAGCCCGGCGACGTGCGGACGGTGGACATCACCCTGTCGCAGGAACTGGGGGCCGAGGCCCTCCGCGGCCGGACGGTCCAGGCCACCTTCACCGTCCACGACGTCAAGACGACCCGTCCGCCGGAGTTGACACGGGACCTCCTGGAGGACCGGTTCGGGGTGAGCACCCCGGAGTCGTTCGACGAGCTGGTCGGGACGCTCCTGGAGCGGCGGCTGGAGTACACCCAGCGGCAGGAGGCCCGCAAGCAGGTGCTGGAGCAGATCGCCGGGGCGGCCAACTGGGAGCTGCCCCAGGACATGCTCCGCCGGCAGGCCCGCAAGACGCTGGCCCGGCGGGTGATGGAGATGAAGAACGCCGGGATGACCGACCCGCAGATCGCCGGCCGGCGGCGGCTGTTGGAGCAGGACGTGCTGCAGAGCACGGCCGCCGCCCTGAAGGAGCACTTCGTCCTCCAGAAGGTGGCCGAGGTGGAGAAGCTGGAGATCGAGGACGAGGACCTGGACGCCGAGATCGACCGGATCGCCGACCAGTCCGGGGAGAGCCCGCGGAAGGTGCGGGCCCGGATGGAAAAGGAGGACCTGATGGAGGCCCTGGCCACGGACCTCCTGGAGCGGAAGGCCCTGGACCTGGTCCTGGCCAGCGCCAGCTACGAGGACTACGAGCTGTCGCCGGAGCAGAAGTCCGAGCAGGCGGCCGAGGTGGCCACGGTGACGGCCCAGGCGGTTCCGGGTGAGGAGGGCGCCCCGGCCGACCCGACCGCCCCGCCGGAGCCCGCGGCCGACGCCCCGGCCGGCGGTTGACCGTCCGCGTAGAGTAGATAAGACCCCAAGCGAGCGGGGGGGGGCAGCCCCCCCCGGGCCGGGGCGGGCGGCGGGGGCTGTCGCCCCCCCCGCGCCCGACCCCG
>JAIEQO010001064.1 GCA_019747655.1 Gemmataceae bacterium
GGCATGGCGGGGTCCCCCGCCCCATAGCCGAACCGACCGACGGGCCCGGGTCAAGAGGTTTTGCAACCCGCTCTAGGCGATCTGCTCGGCCCCGCTGAACGTCTTCCGGCTGGTCAGGACGTACACGTCCTTGCCCAGGAATTTGGCCCCCGGGACCGACCGCTGGGTCCAGAACTGGCGGGTGCTGTCGGCCGGCCGCCAGTAGATGCTGTACAGGTGCAGGGGCTCGTCGAAGAGGTAGCTGCACACCAGCGGGGTGGCGTCCGGGCTGACGGCCCCGCCGCACTCCCGGAGGTCGAGGACCAGCGCGTCGGCGTCGGCCAGCAGGGCGAACACCCCGGCCCACTTGGCGGCCGTGTCGGCCGGGTCGGCGAACACCCGGACCTCGACGTACCCGACGTTCCCGGGCAGCACCTCGACCCGGCCGAGGCCGTGGTTCACCCGGGCCATCCCCCGCCGCATGGCGGCCCGCTCGGCGGGGGACGGGCCGTCGTCGGCCTTCGGGGCCGGCCGCGGGTCGGGCGAGTAGCCGGCCCGCAGGTGCTTGTCCTTCGTGACGGCTTGCAGGTCGGCGGTCAGCCGGTCGGCGAGCGCCTTGCCGTCGGCGAGGGCGTCGTACTCCTTCTTTGCGTGCTTGTCGCGGACCGCGGCGGCCGCCGCCTTACCGACCGCGGGGTCGACGTACTCGGCGATCAGGAGCGCCGCGACGCGGTCGACGACCCGGTCGCGGGCGGCCGCGTCCAGCTTGAGCGGGTCGGCCCGGCCCGGGGACGGGAGGGCGAGGATAAGAACCGGGAGGAGCCGGAGGAACGTCATCGGGAGGAATCCGTACCGTCGGTGGTGGTGAGGGCCGGCCGGGGCCGGGGGCGTCCGGTGTACCCCCGGCCGCCGGGCGGCGTTTCACTTCGCCAGGTCGACGCAGATCAGTTCCTTGTCGTTGCGGGCGTACACCCGCTTGTTGGCGTAGGCCGGGGCGGACCAGACGACCGGCCGGCCGGCGGTGTTCGTCGGGTCGAGCAGCTTCGCCCGGCTGACCTCTTTGTACCCCTCCTTGGAGAGGGTCCCGATCACCAGGTCGCCGGCCTCGGTGAAGAAGAAGTACCGGCCGCCGTTCTTGACGAGGAACGCCGTCCCGCTCCCGAGTACCTTGCCGATCGGCCCGGGGGAGGCCCACAGCCGGTCGCCGGTGGTCGCCGACACGGCCCGGAGGTTGCCGCCCTCGTCGTACCCGTACATCACGTCGCCGTCGAGGAACGGCTGGACGTTGACCGGCGAGAGGCCCATCCCGCCGTCGTCCTTGAACACCACCTCCACCCCGGGGGCGTCCTGCTTCAGCTTGAGCAGCAGGCTCTTCCCCTGGTAGCCGCCGACGTACAGGTGGTCGCCGCTCTTGATCGGGGTCATGATGATCGACCCGCTGGTGGCGGTGTACGGCGTGGTCCAGTATTGCTTGCCGGTCTCCGGGTCGTAGGCCCGGACGGCCTCCGGGCCGGTGATGACGAGCTGCCGCACCCCGGCCGCCTCGATGATCGTCGGGGGGGAGTAGCCCTGCTCCTTCTGGGTCCCGGCCTTCCAGAGCTCCTTCCCGGTGTCCTTGTCGAAGGCGACGACGTGGCTCCCCTCGCCGCCGGCCAGGGTGATGAGCTTCTGGCCGTCGATGAGGGGGTGGGCGGCGTACCCCCAGAGGGCCGGCTTGGTCTTGTACTCGGCCGGCAGGTCGTGCTGCCACAGGACCTTCCCGGAGGCGGCGTCGAAGGCGATCAGGTTGCCCATCGCCCCGAGGGTGTAGACCTTGCCGTCCCGGGCGGTCGGGGTGCAGCGGGGCCCGGACGGGTACGACACGTTCGTCGTGACCGGGTACTCGTGCTTCCACAGTTCCTTGCCGGTCGCCTCGTCCAGGCACCGGACCCGCTCGGTCCCGGGGTACGGCTTACGGGCGAAGTTGTCGACCAGGACCTTCTCGCCGGTGACGAAGTCGGCGACGTAGACCTTCCCGCCGGCGACGGCCGGGCCGGCGTACCCGCTGCCGGCCGGGGCCCGCCAGACGACCTTCGGGCCGTCCTTCGGGAAGGCGTCCAGGATGCCGGCCTCCGGCCAGACGTTGTCCCGCTTCGGGCCCATCCACTGGGGCCAGTCGTCCGCCGCGGCGAGGGGGGCCAGGGCGGCCAGGGCGGCCGCGGCGAGCGTGGTCCGAACGAGCATCATCCACCTCCGATGTGGGGCCGACTCCCGGGCCGAGCTGACTTCTCGGCCCGGGTATGATACAAGTCAGGGGTATGACCCTTTCGCCCACCGTCGCCGTCCTGGCCGGCATCAACGGGGCCGGCAAGAGTTCGTCCGCCGTGCCGATCCTGCGGGAGCGGTAGCGGATGCCGGTGTCCGTCAACGCGGACACCATCGCCCGGGGGCTGAACGCCTTCGACGTGGAGTCGGAGGCGGTCAAGGCCGGGCGGATCATGCTCGACCACCTGCACGAACTGGCCGCCAGGCGGCGGAGCTTCGCCCTCGAAACCACTCTCGCCGCGCGGACCTACGCACCGTGGCTCCGCAAGCTCCGCGACGGCGGGTACATCGTCCACCTGTTCTACTTCTGGGTCGAGAGCCCGGAGGTGGCGATCGGCCGGGTCGCGGTCCGGGTGCGGTCGGGCGGGCACCACATCCCGGACGAGACGGTCCGCCGGCGGTCCGCCCGGAGCGTCCGCAACTTCCTCGACCTGTACCGGCCGGTGGTGACGACGTGGGAGGTGTATGATAACACCGGCCCCGGCCGGCCGCGGCTGATCGCCGAACACAACAGCTACTACGAGTCGATCCGCGACCCCGACCGCTGGGACCTGTTCCTCCGGAGCGCCGATGATGACCGAGTCAGCGACCCTGCCGGCGGTTGAGCCGGTCGACCGGGCGGCCGCCGACGCCGCCCTCGAAGCCCACTTCCGCGACCTCCTGCTCGAACACGCCCGGATGGGGCGGTCGGTCCCCGAGGGCCGGGACGGGAAGGTCGTGTGGGTGACGCCCGAGCAAATCTTCGCCCGGTACGGTCTGGACGAGAACGGCAAGCCCCGGCCCGCGTAACCCGCCCGGCCGCGGTTACAATGACCCCATGCACCCGATCCTGCTCGTCGGGGTGGCCCTGGTCGGGCTGCCCATCCTCTTGCACCTGATCATGAAGCAGGAGCCGAAGCGGCTCCCGTTCCCGGCCTTCCGGTTCCTCCGGCAGCGTCTCAAGACCAACCAGCGGAAGCTCCGCCTCCGCCACTTCCTCCTGCTCGCCCTGCGGATGCTCCTGATCGCCCTGTTCGCCCTCACCCTGTACCAGCCGACCGTCCTCAGCGACGGCCTCATCAACCTGTCCGGGTCGCAGCCGCTGGCGGTCGTGGTGGTCGTCGACACCAGCCCGAGCATGGGGTACGCCGACGGCCGGGAGAGTCGCCTGGAAGACGCCGCCCGGCGGGCCCTGGAGCTGGTCAACGACCTGGCCGATGGGTCCCGGGTGGCGGTGGTCGAGACCGGCGACCCCGGCGGCGACTGGCTGCCGTCCGTCTCCGACGCCCGGTCCCGGCTCGAAGGGCTCATCAAGCGTGCCCAGACGGGGGCCGTCGGCGGGACGCAACCCGTCACCGCCGGGCTGGCCGCCGCCTACCAGCTCCTCAAGACGGTGGACGCCGAGTCCGACGGGGCCGAACCGCTGCCCCGGCTCGTCGCCGTGTTCACCGACCGGGCGGCAGCGTCCTGGGACCCGGCCCGGGTCGAGGACCTGAAGAAGCTCCGCGACGCCGTCCCCGACCCGAAGCCGACGCACGTGGTCGTCGACGTCGGCGCCGACCGGCCGGTGAACGTCGCCCTGACCGGGGCCGAGATGGCCGACGGCCGGTCCCAGGTCGTCCCGGCCAACCAGCCGGCCGGCGTGTCCGTCACCGTGGCCGCGACCGGCCTCGCCGCCCCGGCCACCGTCCGGGCCTACCTGGACGACGCCCGGGAGCCGCAGACGAAGGACGTGGCCGTCCCGGACGGCCAGTCGCGGGCGGTGGCGTTCGAGTTCCGCGACCTCAAGCCCGGACTCCACCAGGTCCGGTTCGAGCTGGAAACGAAGGACGCCCTGCCGGCCGACAACACCCGGTACTTCACCTTCCGGACGGCCGAGCCGCGGCGGGTGCTGACGATCGCCGACCGGCCGGACGAGGCCGCCTTCTGGAAGCTGGCACTCGACGCCAAGGGGGAGTTCGCGGCCGAGGTGGTGACGCCCGACCGGGTGGCGGTGGCCAACGGCCGGCCGGTCGTCACCCTGCCCGACCCCGCCGACGGGGCGAAGTCCAAGACCGACGACCTGTCGGCGTTCGAGGCGGTGGTGCTGTTCGAGGTCGGCCGGCCGGGCGGGCTCTGGGACGCCCTCCGGGCCTACGTCGAGGGGGGCGGGAAGCTGGTCGTCGTGCCCCCACCACCGGGGCGGGCGGCGCTCGACGAGTACAACGGCGAGGCCGCCGTCGCCCTGATGCCGGGGGCCCTGAAGCGGGTCGTCACCGCGGCCGACGAGTTCCCCCGGCCGAAGGCCCCGAAGGGCAAGGACCGGTCGGGCGGGGTGGTCTGGTCGGTCTTCGTCGAGGACGACGACCGGGCCGCGCAGCACCCCCTGCTCGCCCCGATCCGGGAGGCGAAGCGGGCCGGGAACGTCGACTTCGTCGTCAACCCCCGGCGGGTGACGCGGTACTGGGAGGTCGAGCCCCGGGCCGACGGGCAGGTGGTCGCCCGGTACGACGACGCCGACGACCCGGCGAACCGCCGCCCGGCCGTGCTCGAACGCTCCGTCATCGACGCGAAGGACAAGACGCCGCGGGGGAGGGTGCTCCTGCTGACCACCCGGCTGCACGTCCCGTCGACGGCCGACCCGGAGTGGAACGAGTACTGGTACACGAGCCCGGCGAACTCGTGGGTGGTGCAGTTTCCCGAGATGCTGATGCGGGCGGCGGCCGGCAGCACCGCCGACGCCAACTTCAACTACCTGACCGGCCAGACGGTGGCGGTCCCGCTAACCCGGCTGTTGGCCGGGAAGCGGGAGAACCTGGCCCTCGACGGGCCGGGCGTGACGCTCGACGAGGCGGTCATCCGCCCGGCCGAGCGGCAGACGGAACTTAGGCTCGGCCCGCCGCGGACGAACACGCCCGGGAACTTCACCCTGTCCGGCCCGGCCGCGGACTGGAAGGAGGGGTTCAGCCTCGACCTGCCGGCCGACGAGAGCAACCTGTCCAAAGTCCCGGCCGAGGGCATCGAAGACCTGACCGGGGCCGGGTCGGTGGTGCCGGTCGGCAAGGACGTGAAGCTGGCCGACGTGCTGACCGGGACGGAGCAGTTCAAGACGCCGGTGGACTTGTTCCCGTGGCTGTTGATCGGGGTGTTGATGCTGCTGGTGGGCGAGGCGTTCCTGGCCAACCGGTTCTACCGGGTCAGGAAGTAGTGCGCGATGCGTCGCCCCGAAGGGGGCGCCCGTCTTGTCGCCCCGAAGGGGCGTCCGGTAATAGCCCGGGGTGACAACCCCGGGTGACGGAACATGATTGGTTCGGAGCCCCGAAGGGGCGACCCATGCGAACGGGTCGCCCCTTCGGGGCTCCGATTTGTTGGACCCGATCGACCCGGGGCTGGCGCCCCGGGCTATTCCCGGACGCCCCTTCGGGGCGACATTACCCGGGGCCGACGGGCTCGGTCTTCATTCCGCACTCCGAACTCCGCATTCCGCACTTCGGGCTACCCCGCGGCCTTCTGGAAGTACTCCTTCGACTCCCGGACGCCGGGCTTGATGGTCATCGCCCCCTGCTTCCAGTCGGCCGGGCAGACCTCCCCGTACTTCTCGAAGTGCTGGAGGGCGTCGAGCACCCGCAGGGCCTCGTCGACGCTCCGGCCGAGCGGCAGGTCGTGGACGGTGACGGCGCGGATGATCCCCTTCTGGTCGATCACGAAGAGGCCGCGGAGGGCCACCCCGCCGTCGAGCAGGACGCCGTAGTCCTGGCTGATCTTCTTGGTCAGGTCGGCCACCAGCGGGTACTTGAGCCCGCCGAGCCCGCCCTGGCTGCGGGGCTGCTGAATCCACGCCAGGTGGCTGAAGTGGCTGTCGACCGAGCAGCCGATCACCTCCGCACCCCGCTTGCGGAACTCGCCGATCCGGTCGCTGAAGGCGATGATCTCGGTGGGGCAGACGAAGGTGAAGTCGAGCGGGTAAAAGAAGAACACCACATACTTGCCGCGGTAGTCGCTGAGCTTGAAGTCGTCCTTGAACTCTTCGTTCACCACGGCGGTGGCGGTGAAGTCGGGGGCGGGCTTCTGGACCTGGGCCGGCATCAAATTCTCCGAGGGTGGCGGGGAGGGCGAGGTCATTTTACCGCCGGCCGGCCGGCGGCCAACCGCCCGGCCCCACGCCGACCGATCGGCCCGGCCGATGCCAGCCCTCGGTCCCACCGGGCGGCCGGTGGCGCCGCTCGGGTCGTACAATGTCGCCCGGCGTACCGACCGTGCGGCTCCCCTCTCCACACTACAAGGGGTCGTAACCCATGTCGACCGAAGCCAAGTGCCCGTTCCGACACGCCGCCGGCGGCGGCACCACGAACCGCGACTGGTGGCCGAACCAGTTGCGGCTCGACCTCCTGCACCAGCATTCCGCCAAGTCCGATCCCATGGGGGAGGACTTCGATTACGCGAAGGAGTTCAAGACCCTCGACCTGGCGGCCGTGAAGGCCGACCTCGCGGCGGTCATGACCGACTCCCAGGACTGGTGGCCGGCCGACTTCGGCCACTACGGCCCGCTGTTCATCCGCATGGCCTGGCACAGCGCCGGCACCTACCGCACCGGTGACGGCCGGGGCGGCGGCGGCCGCGGCCAGCAGCGGTTCGCCCCGCTCAACAGTTGGCCGGACAACGTCAGCCTGGACAAGGCCCGCCGGCTGCTCTGGCCGGTCAAGCAGAAGTACGGCCGCAAGGTCTCCTGGGCCGACCTGATGATCCTGGCCGGCAACGTCGCCCTCGAGACGATGGGGTTCAAGACGTTCGGGTTCGGCGGCGGCCGCGCGGACGTCTGGGAGCCGGACCGGGACGTGTACTGGGGGTCGGAGACCACCTGGCTGGGCGGCGACAAGCGGTACCCGCACGGGTCCGAGGGGGTCGAGAAGCCGGGCGGGGTCGTCTCGTCCGACGACTCCCCGGACGCCGCCACCCACGGCCGCGGGCTGGAACGGCCCCTGGCCGCGGTGCAGATGGGCCTGATCTACGTCAACCCGGAAGGCCCGGACGGCACCCCCGACCCGGCCGCGGCGGCGGTCGACATCCGGGAGACGTTCGGCCGGATGGCGATGAACGACGAGGAGACCGTCGCCCTCATCGTCGGCGGCCACTCGTTCGGCAAGACGCACGGGGCCGCCCCGTCCGCCAACGTGGGGGTCGAGCCCGAGGCGGCCGGCCTCGACCAGCAGGGGTTCGGCTGGGCGAACCGGTTCGGCACCGGCAAAGGCCCCGACGCCATCACCAGCGGGCTGGAAGTCACCTGGACCACCACGCCGACCAAGTGGAGCAACAACTACCTGGAGAACCTGTTCGGGTACGAGTGGGAGCTGACCAAGAGCCCGGCCGGCGCCCACCAGTGGGTGGCCAAGAACGCCCAGCCGACCATCCCGGACCCCTTCGACAAGGGGAAGAAGCGGCTGCCGACCATGCTGACCACGGACGTGGCGCTCCGGGTCGACCCCGCCTACGAGACGATCGCCCGGCGGTTCCTGAACAGCCCCGACCAACTCGCCGACGCCTTCGCCCGGGCGTGGTTCAAGCTGACCCACCGCGACATGGGCCCGCGGGCCCGCTACCTCGGCCCGGAGGTTCCCGCGGAAGAACTCATCTGGCAGGACCCCGTCCCCGCCGTGAACCACCCGCTGATCGACGACCGGGACGTCGCCGCGCTGAAGAGCCAAGTCCTGGCCTCCGGCCTGACGGTCTCGCAACTGGTCTCGACCGCGTGGGCGTCGGCGTCCACGTTCCGCGGGTCCGACAAGCGGGGCGGGGCCAACGGCGGCCGCATCGGCCTGGCCCCGCAGAAGGACTGGGCGGTCAACCGGCCGGCGGACCTGGCCAAGGTGCTGAAGACGCTGGAGGGCATCCAGGGCAAGTTCAACGCCTCCCAGGCCGGCGGGAAGCGGGTGTCGCTGGCGGACCTGATCGTGCTGGCCGGTTGCGCGGGTGTCGAGACGGCGGCGAAGGCCGCCGGCCACGATGTCACGGTCCCGTTCACGCCGGGCCGCACGGACGCCTCGCAGGAGCAGACGGACGTGGAGTCCTTCGCCGTCCTCGAGCCCGCCGCCGACGGCTTCCGCAACTACCAGAAGGCGAAGTACGCCGTCCCGGCCGAGGCCCTGCTGATCGACAAGGCCCAGCTCCTGACCCTGACCGCGCCGGAAATGACCGTACTGATCGGCGGCCTGCGGGTCCTGAACACGAACGCCGGCCAGGACAAGCACGGCGTCTTCACCAAGCGACCGGAGGCCCTGACCAACGACTTCTTCGTGAACCTGCTCGACATGGGCACGGACTGGAAGGCGGACCCGAAGGACGCGGACGTGTTCGAAGGTTACGACCGCAAGACCGGCGAGTGGAGGTGGTCCGGCACGCGGGTCGACTTGGTCTTCGGGTCGAACGCCCAGCTCCGCGCGCTGGCCGAAGTCTACGCCAGCTCCGACGCCCAGGGCCCGTTCGTCCGCGACTTCGTGGCGGCCTGGGACAAGGTGATGAACCTCGACCG
>JAIEQO010000676.1 GCA_019747655.1 Gemmataceae bacterium
GGTCAGAACCAAGTCTTTCTTCTTGTTCTGGAGCGACAGGTTCACGGCGGTCACGTCGTCCCCGCCGAACGCCCCGCCGACCCCGAAGACGGCCCGGGCCCGGTAGTCCGGGGCCCACTTGGCCAGCTCGGCGGCCGACCCGGGGCGGGACTCCTTGAGGAGCGGCTCGACGGCCGACCGGGGGACGGCCATCGGCCGGGACCGGGCCGGGGTGGTGACGAACGCCACCGCCTTCCCGCCGCCGGCCGTCACGTCCCCGATGTTGATGGTGGCCGACTTGTCGCCCTCGGAGAGCGTCACCCGGAGCGGCTTGTCGAGCCCGTGGACGGCCGGATTGTTTTGCAGCTCGCCGTAGGCCGTCGGCTTGGCCCCGAGGAGGGCCGAGACGGCGTTCGAGACGGCGAACGAGTCGGCCCGGGCGGCGACCGGCTCGGTCAGCCGCCAGGCGTCCTTCCCGGCCCGCTCGAACTTCAGGGTCGAGCCGTCCGGCCGCTCGACGGCCACGGCGGTGATCTGGTCGGCCTTGGCCCCGGCCAGGTTCTCCAGGAGGAGGCCGGTGGCCGGGGCCTCGTCGTCGCCCCAGAGGGCCAGCCCGAGCAGGACCAGCCCGAGGACGAGGACGGCCCCGAACAGGATCGCGGTCAGGCGGAAGTTCATCGCATCCTCGGCGTGCAGCGGGCCGTGTCGCCGGGGGCGTCTGGCCGCCCCCGGTTGCGGTCGTCGTGCCCCGGGTCTTCGCCGCCCCGAAGGGGCGTCCGGGAATAGCCCGGGGCGACAGCCCCGGGCCCGCGGCCGCGTGAATGCCGTAGCCCCGAAGGGGCGACCCGTCGTCCCCGGTCGCCCCTTCGGGGCTACGGGTCGTCGAACCGTCAGCACCCGGGGTTGGCACCCCGGGCTATTCCCGGACGCCCCTTCGGGGCGGGCGGGAACACCACCCCTACTTCCGCCGGATCACCCACACCCCGGCCCCGAACGCGATGACGATCAGCAGCCCGAGGCCGAGCGGGAACCAGACCAGCCGGGTGGTGTCGACGGCCGCCGGCTCGGGGAACTGGTACTCCTGGTACACCTTCGACTCGACGGTGGTCGGCAGGGGCGGCTTGTCCCGCAGCCAGTCCAGGCTGGCGGCCATCAGGTCGTAGGTCGGCGGGACCGCCCCCGGGCGGCGGTCGACCGCCTGGTCGGAGAACATCGCCCCGTTCCCGAACACCACCGCCCGGGCCGTCCCGCCCTCGGACACCACCGCCCCGACCAGCCGGGGCGACTGGGACAGGCTGAGCCGGCGGGCGGCCTCCCGGTTCTGGCGGGCCTCCCGGAGGAGCTGGTTGGCCTCGGCCCCCCCGAGCGGGTCGGCCGACAGCCACGTCACCAGCCCGTCCGGGGTGTACATCAGCGGGGACGCCTGGAACCCGGGCCCGGCCGTCAGCGGCTCGACCTGCCGGACGTCGGAGACGACCAGCCCGCCGGTCCGGGGGCCGAACACCTGGGCGATCGGGTTCCGCAGGTCCCGGTTCAGGAGGATCACGGCCAGCCGGTAGTCCGGCAGCTCGTCGGACGGGTACGAGTACACGAACCGGTCGCCGAGCCGGACGTTGAACTCCCGCAGCAGGTCCTCCAGCCCGGTCCGGGCGACCCCCTTGTCCCCCGGCCCCGGGACCGGCCCGGCGGCCACCACCAGCTTCCCCTTCCGCTCGGTCATGTACTTCCGCAGCGCCCCGACGGCCGGCTCCGGGAGCGGGCTGTGGGGCTCCAGGACGACCACCGCGGCGGCGTCGGCCGGGACCTCGGGGGCCGCGGCGTCGGGCGGGAAGACGAGCGGCTTGCAGTCCAGGTAGGCCTTGTCCAGGAACGCCCGGAGCTGGGCGGCGGTCCCGCCCAGGGCCGGGGCGGTCCCGGCGGGGACGACGGACGGCTCGCCGCTCCCCTGGGTGAAGTAGATGGCCGGCTTCTGCTCGTTGTCGGCCAAGAACCGCAGCTCCCGGAGCACCTTCGCCTCCCCGGCGAAGCCCTGGAGCTGGCCGGTCCGGGGGTTGGTGTCGAACAGGTCGTTGGACGGGATGAAGGCGTGCCGCTTGCCGTCCGGGCCGGCCGTCAGCAGCACCCCGTACGGGTTGTTCCGGTCGATCCGCGGGTACTGGGCCTCCAGCTCGGCCAGCTCCCGCTTGTTCGTCTGCGGGCTGACGAACCGGGCGGTCAGCTTCCCCCCGGCCGCGTCCTCGGCCCGGTAGGCGAACTGCCGGACGTCGTTCACCAGCCGCTCCCGGGTGTCCGGGAAGATGACCGTCAGCCCGACCGGCTCCGGCAGCCGGGCCAGGAACGCCTTGGTGGTGTCGGACAGGGTGTAGAACCCGGTCTCGGTGGTGTCGAGCTGGTTCGGCACCTTCCGGGCGATGACCACGTTGCCGACCAGGAGGACCAGCAGCAGGAGGAGGACCGTCAGGGCCAGGTTGGTCCCGTACACCAGCCGCCGGAGGAACTGGTTGTGCCGCTCCTCGGCCCGGGCCGGCTGGACGGCCAGGAACACCAGCCCGATCCCGGCCACCACCAGCAGGAGCGGGACGATCACGTACAGCCGCTGCCGGGCCTCGTTCCGGTCCAGCCACCCGGTCAGGCTGTCGCTCCACTGCCAGAAGAGGAGCACCCCGGCGGCCATCAGCCCGACCCCGAGCAGCCCGCCGGCGGCCAGGATGACCGCCCGGGCCTCGGTCCGCTGCTCGGCGGTGGTCGGCCGGGGCGGGGTGACGAGCAGGTAGGCCCCGGCCGCGGCCGCCACCAGGAACCCGTAGGCGGTGAGGACGAACCCGGCCGTGTAGCTCCCCTTGTTCGGGTCGGCGACCGGCGGGGGGGGCGGGGCGTCCGGGTCGGCCGAGGCGGCCGCCGGGTCGGCCGGGGTGGTCCGGAGGCTGCGGACGGCCAGGGCGACGGTGGCCGCCAGGAACAGGGCGGCCAGCCCGAGCAGGACGTAGGCGGCGGCCGGCCGGCTGGCCCGGACCCACTCGACCAGCCCCTGCCCGGCCGGGGCGGCCCCCGGGGCGGTCGGCGGGGCCGGGTCGAGGGGCGGCGGCAGGTCGGGGGTCATGGGAGTTTCGAGTTCGGAGTTTCGAGTTTCGAGTTCGGACGCCCACGGCCCCGGCCGTCGGGTACGCGGCGGACCGGCGGCCGCCCGACCCCCCTCAGTTCCACTTCCGGGTTTCGAGCACCTTGACGGACAGGAACAGGAAGAACAGCCCGAGGGAGGCGTACAGGAGGGTGTCCCGCAGGGGCAGCCGGCCCTCCAGGGCCTCGATCCACATCGACACGAACGACAGCCGGTTCACCACCCCCTGCCAGAACTCCGGCAGGGCGAAGTTGGTGAACTCCCGGATGATGTAGCAGACCAGGAACAGGAGCATGACCACGAACGTCAGGACGGCGGCCACCAACTGGTCCCGGGTCAGGGCCGAGAAGAACAGCCCGACGGCGATGAACGCCAGCCCCTGGGCCCCGAACGCGATGTAGAAGCTCAACAGCGGCCGGTAGTCGAACGTCCCCGGCAGGGCGAGCAGGAACAGCCCGGTCGGCAGCCACGAGATCATGAAGAACAGCCAGGTGGCGACGAACTTCGACAGGACCACCGGGGCCTCGTTCACCGGGGCCGTCAGCAGCACCTCCAGCGACCCGCTCCGCTTCTCCTCGGCTAAGAGCCGCATGGTCAGGGCCGGGACCTGGAGGAGGAGGGTGAGGACCGGGAACAGGGCGACCAGGTAGTCGGCCACGATCGGCTCCCGGATCGGGACGCCCCGCTGCCCCTGGGCCATCAGCTGGCTGGTGAACACCCAGTACGAGATCCACTGCATCAGGGTGGTCCCGGCCAGCACCAGGTAGCCGATCGGGGACAGGAAGTAGCCCGACAGCTCCCGCCGGGTGAGGGTGACGAACTGGTTGTCCGAGCAGACCCCGACGGCTACCCCCAGGTAGACCAGCCCGAGCCCCATCAGGATCACCCCGGCCGGGACCAGGAACGCCGGCGGCGGGACGGTCAGGGTGTTGGCCTTGAACGACGCCACCAAAAGGACCGCCACCCCGGCCACCCCGACGGCCGCCAGCCCGCTGCGGACGCCGAGCGGGGCCCGCCGGGCCGCGACCGCCGCCCACACCAGCCCGGCGAACACCGCCACCGACGCCGCCCGGGCCGCCACCTTCCACCCGTCCAGGTCGCCGGCCGGGTTCCGCAGGGCGTTCGGCCCGTCCAGCAGCAGCTCCGGGACGGCCGCCCGGGCGAACGCGAACAGGGCCACCGCGGCCCCCAGCACGCCGATCCCGACGGCCACCTGGTAGCCCCGCCCCTCGCCCGAGTCCACCTGCCCGAGGTACGCACAGAGGTAGCCCAACCCGAGGACGGCCAGGGCGATCCCCGGCCCGGCCAGGAACTCGCCCCGGAACACCAGCCCGCCCCGCCCCAGGGCCGGCACCAGGGTCCCCAGGACCGGCCCGACCAGCCCGACCGCGGCCAGCACCACCCCGACCACCAGCAGGGCGTTGACCGCCACCCCGCGGTAGGTCGGGTCGGTCTCGTGGCGGACGAACGGGACGGCGAAGAGGAGGGCCAGGAAGGCGAACCCGACCCCGAACGGGACGAGGTGGTAGCCGACCGCCTTGGCCGTCCCGGACCCGAACAAGGGCCCGGGGGCGACGGCCGCCCCGACCGCCAGGACCAGCCACAGGGCGGCCAGGGCCCCGTACATCCGGCGGACGTCCTGCTCGGCGTCCCGGGCCGCGTGGTAGAGCATCAGGGCGACGCCGACGGCGGCGAACAGGTAGCCCCCGCCCTTGCCGATCCACCGCTGGCCGACGGCCTCGTTGGCGATCACGACGACCAGCCCGAGGATCAGCCCGAACAGCCCGACGAACCCGACCAGCCGGGCGAACGCCAGCGGGTCGGCCAGGACCGCCGACGGGGCCGTCTCGGCCGGCCGGGGCGGGGCGAGCGGGTCGGTCTCGGTGGTGGTGCTCATGGGGTCCGTGTGTTCCGGTGAGCGGCGCGGCGTCAGCCCGCCGGTCCTGTGCCACCGTCGGTCGGTCCTGTGCTACCGTCGGTCGGTCCTGTGCCACCGTCGGCCTGACGGCCCGACGCTCCGGACGCAAGGCGCCGTGGTTACGCCGCCGGGACCGGCTCCGGCTCGGGGGCGGTCGCCTCGTCCTGCCGGAGGACGACCGACGTGTACACCTCTTCCAGGCTGGCCCGCTTCAGGTCGAGCCGGCGGACGCCCCAGCCCTTCGCGGCCAGCCGGCCGGCCAGGGCCTCCCGCAGGTCCTTCCGGTCGCGGGTGCGGATGTCGAAGGCGGTCAGCTCGCCGCCCCCGTGCCCGGCCGGGGCGACGGTGGCCACCTCCGGCTGGTCGGCCAGGAACCGGGTGACGGCGTCGGCCGGCCCCCGGACCTCGACCTGCAACACCGGCTCCCGCTCGGCGATCGACTTCAGGGTGTCGTCGAACCGGATGCGGCCCTTGTTGATGATGACCACCCGCTCGCACACCCGCTCGACCTCGGGCAGGATGTGGGTGGACAGCAGGACCGTGTGCCGGCCGGCCAGCTCCCGGATCGTCTCCAGGGTTTGCGCGATCTGGATCGGGTCGAGCCCGCTGGTCGGCTCGTCGAGGATGAGCACCGGCGGGTCGGCCACGAGGGCGTCGGCGAGGCCGACCCGCTGCCGGTAGCCCTTCGAGAGCGTCCCGAGGAGCCGGGAGCGGACTTCCTTGACCCGGCAGCGGGCCATGATGTCGTCGAGCCGGGCGGTCCGGCCGGCCCGGGGGACACCCTTGAGCTTGGCCCGGTACGCCAGGTACTCGCTGACCCGCATCTCGGGGTACAGGGGGACGCTCTCGGGCAGGTAGCCGACCCGCTCGCGGACCTCCATCGACTGGTACATCACGTCGAACCCGGCCACCCAGGCGTACCCGCTGGAGGCGGGCAGGTACGTCGTGAGGATGCGCATGGTGGTCGACTTGCCGGCCCCGTTCGGGCCGAGGAAGCCGACGAGTTCGCCGGTCTTGACCTGGAAGCTGATGTCGTCGACGGCCCGGATCAGGCCGTAGCTCTTGGTCAGGCGGCTGACGTTGATGGCCGGCGGCGTCGGCATGGTTGGCGGCGGTGTCCGTGTGACGGGCGGGCCGGCGGTCGCCCCCCGGGTTCCGCCCCCCGGGCCGGTGCGACGGAGCGTCATGATATTACGCCCGCCGGGGCCGACAAGTTTGCCGCCCGCCCGGAACGGGTTGCCCGCGGCCGGGCCGGCGCTCGGCCGAAAGTGGTCAGGGGGTGATCGTCCACCAGAGTTCGGCGGCGGTGTACGTCCGGAAGTGGCCGAGGTTGGCGGTGGCGATGACGGTGTTCGGCAGGGCGAGCGTCTGGGCCTGGGCGATCAGGATCATGTCGCAGTCGATGGTGTTGTCGCCGGCGGTCGGCCGCCCCTGTTGCCGGGCTTGGGCCCACAGGTCCGCCGCCCGCCGCATCGAAGGGGTGTCGAGGGGCAGGTACTGCATCCGCGTCCCGAGCCGGTCGAGCAGGTTGAGGCTGATCGTGGACCCCAGCCGGGTCAGCTCCCGGCGGACCTCGTAGTCGGTGATCTCGGACACGATCAGCCGGTGCCCGGCGGCTTCCAGGTCGGCCGCCCACTGGCGGCATGCGACCGGCTGGGGCGTGTTGTTCGGGTTGGACAACAACCCGAGCGGCCCGGAGTCGAGGAAGACGGCCTTTACCACGTCTTCCCCTTGTCCTCGGGTCGGTAGAGGAGCCGGGCTCCCTCCTGACGGCGGTTCTCGTTCAACGCCTCGCAGAAGTCGTAACCGTCCGGCGTGGGCGACGGGTAGGCGTTGGCGATGGCGAACAGCTCTTCGAGCGAGTTCGCCGCCTTCATCATGGCGATGATCTCCTCGTCGGGCGGCCGGGGCGGGGGCGGGGAGACGGTGAGCTGGACCAACTCGCCGTCCTTCAGGTCGAGCGGCCGGACGGGGCGGAGGACGCCGTTCTCGTACACGGCGGTGGTCGTCACGGTCACGGCGATCCTCCTTCGCGGGCGGGACAGCCCCAGCATACCGCGGCCGGCGGCCCGGCGGAACGGGTGCTCGCCCGGGCGGCCCGTCAGCCCCGCCGCTTGGGGCCGGACTTGACGAAGTCCCGCCGCTTGAGCTTGACCATCCGGCCGTCCGGGTGGTGCCACACCACCCCCTCGATCGGCCGGGCCGTCAGGTACTCCCGCAGGCCGGCGAAGTCCCGCGGGCAGTCGGCCAGCACCTCGGCCCCGTGCGGGACGAGCACGTGCGCCGGGAAGCCGTCGGGGTTGCCCTGGACCTTCGGCCCGCACAGCTCGTAGGTCCCGTCCGGGAGGGGGCCGGCGGCGGCGAACGCCTCCCGGTGCCAGCGGTCGTCCGGGCCGTCGCCGACCGGCAGCCAGCCCGGCCAGTGGCCGGTGGCGGGGTCCGGGTCCTGGGCCGGCTCGAACCCGGGCGGGGGCGTCTTGCCCTGCTGGGCGTCGTACCGCTTGAGCAGGACGCCGCCGCGGACGAGGCAGCAGGTGCCGTCGAACTTGCGGGTGGCCACGCCCTCGCCGGCCGCCACCCACTCGGCCCCGGGCACCACCTCGTCGCGGACGAGGCGGTCGCCGTCGTAGTTCCGCTGGAACAGGGAGACGATCTTCCGCACGACGGAGCCCTCCACGACCAACGCCGCGAGCCCATCCGGCCGCGGCCGCCGGACTTACCGACGTACCGATCCGGACGCGGGTTCGCGCCCGAGTGGCCCCGGCGTACCGTGTCCGCTGTCCCTGCGGGACTGGGACGGCCAAGCCGACACTGGCCGCTGAGGAGCGGCTGTCCACACCCCATCCGATCATTCCAGGCTCACCGTCGATCACCCCGGCGGGGGCGGACCGAGCCGAGCGGAGGGGAGATGGTAATGCTAAACGACTCCCGGTGGCCTGAAGCGATCATTCTGGCGTAAGCCACCATCCCGTCGATGCCGGTGATGAACTTGGCGAGAATCTGGCGTAGCCGCTGCCAAACAAGGTGGGCGTTGCACGTCAGCCGGCCGTTTGCAACGCTACCGAAACAGGCCGGGTCGCGGCTCGACCAATCGAGGAGAATGTGGTAGTTCGGGGCTTCGGCGGCGTTCAGGTTTTCGTTCTCATGGATCATGCAGCGGATGTCGTACACCAACTCGGCGAAGGAGTACGTCTCCGGCCTACCCGACCGAGCGTCGGTAAGCGAGACTTGGAATCCGCCAGACTCGGGAGACGGCAGTTCGAGATTCAAGAACTCGACGAACCGCTTCTTGTTTTCCCGAGGCGACGTGTCATCCCCGCGTAGCGATCGGCGCAAGAGCTTGGCGGTGTCGACGGCGCTGCAAAGCTCCGGAAGGCACCTGTCTTGGGCGCGGCCGTCTGTGTACGCCAAGTCACTTTCGTGAAAGGCCTTCTTAACGTTGTCGAACCAACGTAGTTCTTGCTCGGACATCGCGAGTAACTTGTCGGGCTCGATCCCGGCGAACATCGGCTGAATCCCCCGCATCCGCACGGAAAACAGGCCACAGCGTACCAGACTCCGAAACGCCTGTCCAGGTTCGCACTCTGTCCTCAGTCGTGCCACAGTTCGTACACCACGACACGCAGCAGATTCCGGACGCCACCCCTACCGGGATCGTCACCGGGCGGGTAAAGTTTCAGGATCGGTCCCGCGTGCCGCCGGAGTCGTCACCCCATGCCCCGACCGCTCGCCGGCCTGCTCGTGCTCGCCCTGGCCGCCCCGGCGTCCGCCGCCGAGCAGGCCCCGCCGCCGCGGGAGCGCGGCCCG
>JAIEQO010000553.1 GCA_019747655.1 Gemmataceae bacterium
GCGGGCCCCGGGTGGGGTTCGGCGGCGGGGCGGGTCAGGCGGGGCGGCGGGCGGCAGGCCGCAGTCGCCGGCTTCGGCCGCTAGACTCCGCCGACTCCTCCGGCCCCGGCCCCGGCGAGCAGGCCGGCGATTGAAACGATGACCGGGATGACCTTGGAGGCCGTTTCGGCCACGTCTTGGATGAACTTCAGGATGCCACTCCCGCCCCGCTCGGCGGTCAACCGCTTGATCTCTTCGTCCTTGAGCTTTAGGGCCTCCTCCTTGGCGGTTAACTCGCCCTTGAGTTGGTCGATCACCTTATTGGCCTGGCTCCACGCCTCCTTGTACCCGGTCGCGTACCCGTCGCGGTACCCGGCTGCGTACCCCCGGGTGTAACCGTCCTTGAACCCATCCCGGAACCCATAGGTGTAGCCGAGCTGGAAGGCCCGCCGGAACATCTCGTCACCGGCTTGCAGGCTGCCGGACTCCCACCCGCGGATGAAGTCGAAGTAGGCGGACAGGAGTTGCTCCTTCTCCTCCGGCTTGAAGTTGGGATTGATGGTGATCGCGTAGAACTCGGCCAGGAAGGTGTCGTGGAACGAGGCGAGCAGCGATTTGGCCGCCACCACGTCCTTCTCCCCGGCCAACCGGTTCAGGATAACCGACACGTCCCGGACCGGGTTTGCCTCGGTCGGGGTAGTCGCGCGGACGGTCGCTACCCTGGCGAACCCGAGGGTGAAGTGCATGGTGAAGGCGGCGATCTCGCCCATCTGCCGGGGGCTGAACCGGCTCCGGACCAGCCTCCAGGCGGCCTGAAAGTACCTCTGATCCCCCGGCTTTTCCCTCATGGCGTCAAGCTCGCCCGCGGCTTTCCAGCCCCAGAGGATGCCCGTCGAGGCCAAGTCGTTCTCGGCCATCAGCCTCTCCAGCCCGGCATCGAACGCCTCGACCGTTTTGTCACCCATCTTCGTCTGGTAAGACGCGAGCTGGGCGAAGGCCGGCGGGATCGGCTGCTTCTGCACCGTACTGGCGAAGTTGAGCGCGTCGATGTCGATCTTCGCCCCGGCCTTGCTCCAGGCTCGGACGTACTCGCCGATCACCAGCCGGGTCACGAACCCGTTGTGGAAGTGGGCGCAGAAGTACTCGGCGGCGGGGATCGGGACCGGGTCCCCGAAGCCGTCGAGCTTTACGCACATGCCGTTCTTTTCCGACAGGCCCTGGAGTTCGGTCGGGACGCGGAGGGAAATGGCGGGGCCGCGGTACGTGGGCTCGATCGGGTTGGCGTTGTACGGGTGAACCAGGTAGTCCTTGCCGACCATGTCGTCGAACCGGCCGACGTAGGCATCCTTCAGCTTCAACGGCTTGGGTAGCGACAGCAGGTAGTAGTAGTACGGCGTGGCTTGATCCCAGCGGAACAAGGTGTCCATTTCCTTCCGGATCTCGTCGGCCGACAGTTCGGCCGGCTTGCTCGGTCGGAGGATCGGGAGCGGGTTCGACTTCTCCCCGGCCGTCGGGACCGGCTTCGGTGGGTTGGCCTTATCCGGCGGGTCGGCCGCACGAACCGGGCAGGCGATGAGGGCCAACGCCGCGGTCACCAACGCGAGCCACGGGGCACGCCGCATGGGCTTCTCCTCTGGGAAATTCTGGTGTGAACGGATGCTAGTCCGATGATAACCGTGCCGGAACCCCCTAACATTAGGGGATACTCGTACGGCTCTGCCCAGCGGGCTCGCCCATGCCTGGGTCCGACGTTCTTCGTTCTCCCAATGTCCGGGCCGTCTATGCCCTTGCCGGCGAGTGCCGTGACCTCGGCGACGACCCGGTCGTCTGGCGGCAGCACTCGTTTCGCGGGCTGGCCCGACTCGTGAACGCGGACTCGGTCATCGGCGGCGAGCTGGCCGACTCGGCCGCTGGCCGGCCCCGCCCCCTCGGCCTCATCGAGGTCGGCTGTGCGGACGGGTTCGATCGGGTCGGCTGGCTCCGCATCCTCGACCCCTTGGTGACCGGTCCGACGCCGCGCCGCTGCCAGCTGACGGCACGCGGCACAACGGCGGGTGCGGCTGTGCCACAGCGGGCGAACCGACACGCGGTCTACTGCTTCCGGACCGTCCCCGGGGCCGGCGACGAGGTTAGCGGGGCGATCCTGACCCGGGCGGCCGGAGAACCGGACTTCACCGCCCGTGAGGTGGCGATCGTTCAGGAGGCGTTCGCGGTCCTCGGGCCACTGGTCGGCGGGCCGCTGGCCCGGTTCAGTGAGCCGTCGCCGTCGGCCCTCCCGCTCCGGTGCCGGCAGGTGCTCAAGTGCCTGCTCGACGGCGACGGCGACAAGCAGATCGCGGCTCGGCTCGGGCTCAGTCCGTACACCGTGAACGAGTACACCAAGCGTGTGTACCGGCACTTCGGGGTCGAGGGGCGGGCCGAGCTGCTGGCCCGGTGGGTCCGCCGGGGGTGGGGGCTCAAGGGCGGCTGGGCCGACCCGCGACCGGAGGGTCGGTAGAATCAGGCGTACCCGACGGAGCGGCCGCAACCGACCTTGTTCGGTAATGGAAATTTTGTACACTATCGTGTTGATAAGGCCGGGCCGTCCGGTCCGGCCCGGGATGACCGGGAGCACGACAGGGTACAGGATCGCTGGGGGCGGGCGGTAACGGGTTGGCGGGCCGAAGGTTGGGACGGCCGGCGGGGCGGGGCGATGCAGGGTCGCCGACCGCAAACCACGACGAAGTGCTAGAAATCGTAGTGGTTCGTGGCGGCGTGAAAAACGAGGGGGGAGGGGGTCATGAAGCGGACGCTGCTCATCGCCGCCGCGGTGCTGCTGGCCCTGTGGCTGCGGACCGCCCTGTACTCCGTCGACTACGCCGAGTTCGTCTACGTCACCCGGTTCGGCGAGCCGGTCGGGGTGTACGACGGGGCGACCGACGCCGGGCTGAAGGTGAAGTACCCGTGGCCGGTGGATAGCGTCCTGCGGCTGGACCGCCGGGTGCAGGCGTTCGACCTGCCGGCCGTCGAGTCGCTGACCCGCGACCCCGTCAACCGCACCGTCGACAAGACGCTGGCCGTCGATGCGTTCGTGACCTGGCGGATACCGGACGCCGACGCCGCCGACCGGTTCGTCAAGGTGGTACGGACGCCGGAGCAGGCCCGGAAGATTCTGGCCCCACTGGTCAACGGCCGGCTGGCCGCGGCCGTCAGCACCATGCCGCTGGACGACCTCATCAGCGTGCCCGACGCGGCCGGCGGACTGGCGGCGGTGGCCGGGGCTGGGGTCGTGGCCGGGGTGGATGATGTCGGCCGGGCGGCCGACCTGGCGGCGCTCGACGCCCGGGCGGAGCGGGTCCGCCGGCGGCTGTTGGGGGATGATGCGTCGCCGGACGGGCTGCGGGCCAAGGCACTCAAGGAGTACGGGATCGAGGTGGTGGACGTGCGGGTCCGGCGGTTCGCCTACCCGGAGGCGGTCCGCAGCAGCATCGCGGAGCGCATCCGAAGCGAACGCGCCCGGAAGGTGGCCGACTACGAGAGCGACGGCCGGCAGCGGGCGGCCAAGATCACCACCGACGCCGCGGCCGCGGCTAAGCGGGTCGAGGACGACGCGGCCGCCCGGCGGACCCGGATCGAGGGCGAGGCGAAGGCCGAGGCGGCCCGGGTCCGCGGGGCGGCCTACGCCCAAGACCCGGAGTTCGGGGCGTTCGTCGAGAAGCTGCAGGCCTTCCAGGCGATGGTGGCCGACACCCGCGACGTGCTGCTGATCTCGACCCGCCACCCCCTGTTCGACCTGCTCCGCGGGCCCCCCGCGAAGTGAGCGTCGGGGCGTCAGCCCGACGGTGCCGCGAACAACCGTCGGGCTGACGCCCCGACGCTCGCCGATCATCATGCCCCGCTTCCGCTACCTCCTGCTCGGCGCCCTCGCCCTCTACCTGCTGACCGGCATTGCGCAGGTCCGGCCGGAGGAGCGGGCGGTGGTCCGCCGGTTCGGCGAGGTGGTCGCCCGGCCCGGCCCGGGGCTGTGGGTCGGGCTGCCGTGGGGCATCGATCGCGTGGACCGCGTGCCGGTCCGAACCGTTCGCCAACTCCGGACCGGGTACGACCCCGAGACGGCGTTCGACGCCCCCGGCACCCCGGCCGGGCAGCTCCTCACCGGCGACCAGAACCTCGTCAACGTTGGCCTCGTGCTCGACTACGCCATCGGCGAGGCCGACCAGGACCTCGACGACTTCGTCGTCAACCGCGATCAGGTGGACGCCGCATTGACCCGGGAGGCCGAGGCCGCCGCCGCCGAGTGGGCCGCCGGGCGGGGTGTGGACGAGGTGCTGCTGACCGGCAACGCCGCCCTCCCGGCGTGGGTCATGGACCGGCTCCCCGGCCGGTTGGCCCCGCTGCGGCTCGGGGTCCGGGTGCAGCGGATCGCCGTGGCGACGCTGGCCCCGCCGGACGAGGTCCGGGCGGCGTTCGAGCAGGTGACGCAGGCCCAGACCGGCATCCGCACCAAGGAGTACCAGGCCCGGCAGGAGGCCGACCAGCGGGTCCGGCAGGCCGACGCCCTGCGGTACAAGTGGGAGCAGGAGGGCGAGGTGTTCCGCTCCGGCCAGCTCCGCCAGGCCCGGGCCGACGCCGACGACTTCCTGGCCCAGCTCGCCGCCTACCGGGACCTCCGCAAGGCCAACCCGGACGCCCTGGCCGTGATCTGGTGGGCCGAGCTGCGGAAGGTGCTGGACGGCGTCCGGGCCCGGGGCGGGCGGGTCGAGCCGCTCGACGCCCACCTCGGCCGGGACGGGCTCGACGTCACCCAGTTCGTCGCCCCCAAGCGGCGGTAGCGGCCCTGCCGGTCCTGCCGGCTGGGGGCTTTGGACGAGCCGGTTCCCCGGCCGCCCGACCGGTTCAACCCGCCACGTCTTCCCATCTTCGTCCCGGCCTGACATAACCTCCAGTGCCCTTCGCCCGACCCGGGTGCGCGGAGCGACCGGCCGATGTCGTCCAGTTTGTTGCTGATGGCCGCCCTTACCCCGGCCGGGCCGCTCGGCCACAAGCCGCTGCCGCCGGTGGCGGTCCCGGCCGAGGCCCCCTGGGGGTACACCTACGCCCCGGCCCGCGACCTCGACCGCGTGCCCCGCTACCCGGCCCGGCGGTACGACCCCCAGCCCGGCGACGTGGTCCTGATGAGCGACCCGATCCCCCGGTCGCGGCTCCTGTACGCCCTGGCCCTGACCGGCGCCCCGGGCCACGGCGGCGTCGTCGTCCGCCGGCCGGACGGCTCCCTCGGCCTCCTCGAAGCCGGCTTCAACGAGTCGCTCTGGACCCGGGTGGTGCCGCTCGACTACCGGCTGAACCACTACCCCGGGACCGTCTGGGTGCGGCGGCTCTGCCGGCCGCTGTCGGCCGACCAGGACGCCCGGCTGACCGCCTTCGCCTGCGCCGCCGACGGCACCCGGTACAGCGTCTTCGGCATCACCGTCCAGCTCACCCCGCTGAGCCACCGCGGGCTGCTCCGCACCGCCCACACCGGCCGGCCCCGCGGCCCCGGCCCCCGCTTCTTCTGCTCCGAGGCCATCCTCGAAGCCCTGGTGGCGGCCGGGGCCGTCGACCCGGCCACCGCCCGCCCGTCGGCCACCTACCCCCGCGACCTGTTCTTCGACCGGGCCCTGAACCCCTACGTCAACCGCCACCCGCCGCTGGCCGGCGGGTGGGAGGCCCCGGCCCTCTGGACCCCGACGGTCGGGGTCGCCGCCCGGGGCCGCGACCGTCCGCCCGTCGCCGGGGTGGTCGTCCCCCCGCCACCGGACCTGCCGGCCCGGCCCCGCCGGTTCCGCCGCTGACCGGCTGCTGTTTCCGGCGGGGTGTACACCCCACGTCTGAACCAGAAAAACCCGAGTTGAAGTAAAACCGTCAGACCGACACCCGGCCGTTCGGCCGTTGCTCCCGACCGCCAAAAACCGGATACTGAACCGCGGTCCGCTCGCCCGCGGAGGTGCCGGCCGTGGTCCGCGTCCTGATGCTCGTCCCGCTGCTCGTAGTCGTCGCCGGACCCCTCCCCCTAACCCCCTCCCCCACAGGGAGAGGGGGGACCGGACAAGACCGGCCGCCCGCTTCCTCCCCTCCCCCCGCGGGGGAGGGGCCGGGGGTGGGGTTTCATCGGATGAAACTCAACGGCCACACCTTCACCCTGCCCGACGGGTTCACCATCGAGCTGGCCGCCGGGCCGGACCTGGCCGCCCGGCCGATCGTCGCCGCGTTCGACGAGAAGGGCCGGCTCTACGTCTGCGACTCGTCCGGGTCGAACGCCAACGTCAACGAGCAGGTGAAGACCAAGCCGCACCGGATCATGCGGCTCGAAGACACCGACGGCGACGGCAAGTTCGACAAGTCCACCGTGTACGTCAAGAACGTGATGTTCCCCGAAGGGGCCATGTGGCTGAACGGCTCGCTCTACGTCGGGGCCCCGCCGCAAATCCTGAAGTTCACCGACACCGACGACGACGGCACCGCGGACAAGGAAGAAGTCTGGTTCGACGGGAAGACGCTGACCGGCTGCGCCAACGACCTGCACGGCCCCTACGCCGGGCCGGACGGCTACGTCTACTGGTGCAAGGGGGCGTTCGCCAAGCAGGAGTACGTCCTGCCCAACGGCAAGAAGCTCGGCACCCGGGCGGCCCACATCTTCCGGGCCAAGCCCGACGGCACCGGCATCGAGCCGGTGATGACCGGCGGGATGGACAACCCGGTCGACGTGGTCTTCACCCCCGGCGGCGAGCGCATCTTCACCACGACCTTCTTCCAGCACCCGGGCGGCGGCAAGCGGGACGGCCTCGTCCACGCCGTCTACGGGGCGGTGTACGGGAAGGACCACGACCCGGTCTACGAGCACCCGTGGACGGCCCCGACGCTGATGCCGCCGATGACCCACCTCGGGCCGGCGGCCCCGGCCGGGCTGCACCGGTACGAGAGCGACCAGTTCGGCCCCGAGTACGCCGACAACCTGTTCGCCTGCCAGTTCAACCTGCGGACGGTCAGCCGGCACGTCCTCGTCCCGACCGGCTCGACGTTCACGACGAAGGACACGCCGTTCGTGGTGTCGGACAACCTGGACTTCCACCCGACGGACGTGATCGAGGACGCCGACGGCTCCTTGCTGGTCGTGGACACCGGCGGCTGGTACAAGCTCTGCTGCCCGACCTCGCAGCTCGTCAAGCCGGACGTGACCGGGGCCATCTACCGGGTGAAGAAGGTCGGGGCCCACAAGGTCGAGGACCCGCGGGGGCTGAAGGAGGACTTCGCCGACCACGGGATCGGGGGCGTGGCGCTGCACCTGCTCGACGACCCCCGGCCGGTCGTCCGGTGGCGGGCGGTCGAGTGGCTGGCGGCCCGCGGGCCGAAGGTCGTCGGGCGTCTCGACGCCCTCCCGGTGGTGGCCGCCCCGCCGTCGGCGGTCGGGGTCCGACACGCCCTCCACGCCCTGACCCGGATCGACCACCCGGACGCCCGGAAGGCCGTCCGGACGGTCTACCTCGACCACGCCGACCCGGCGGTCCGGGCGGCCGCAGCCCACGCCGCCGGGCTGTGGCGGGACCCGGCGGCGGTGCCCGCGCTGGTCAAACTGCTCAAGGACGACAGCCGGCACGTCCGCCGGGCGGCGGCCGAGGCCCTGGGGCGGATCGGTGACCCGGTGGCGGTCCCGGCCCTCCTCGGTGCCCTGATGGACGAGGCGAACGACCGGGTACTCGAGCACTCGCTCACCTACGCCCTGATCGAGATCGGCCAGGGCGGCCCCCTGGTGGCGGGTGCGGCCCGCCTGAACCCGGTCCCGTCGCCGCGGCTGTGGCGGGCCGTCCTCGTCGCCCGCGAGGGGATGGGGGGCTCCCACCCGCAGGGGGTGCTGCCCCACCTCGACGCGAAGGACGCTGCCCTCCGCGAGACCGCGTGGTGGATCGCCGGCAAGCACCCGGACTGGGGCGACAAGCTGGCCGGGTACTTCGCCGACCAACTGAAGACGGCCGGCAAGCTGACCCCGGAGCAGCGGGACGAACTGACCGCCCGGCTGGCCAAGTTCGGGACGAACGCCGCCGTCCAGGAGGTGATGGGCGAGGCCCTGGTTGCGGCCAAGCATGGGGGCGTCAGCAAACTCCTCCTCCGGGCGATGGCCCGGTCCGGGGTGAAGAAGCTGTCGGACGGCTGGGCGGGGGCCCTGACGCGGGCACTCATCGCCGACGACGCCACCGCCCGGGAGGCGTTCGCCGCCCTCCGATCGCTCCCGGTCTCGGGCAAGGACTACGCCGAGATCACCGGGCTGGCCGCGAAGGTGATCGAGCGGGGCTTCCGCCCGCCGTGGCCGCCCGACCTCCGGCTGGTGTACCTGGCGTCCGCCCCGGCCGGGGCCGTCGCCGCGTCGGACGACGACTTCGCCCTCGCCCTGAAGGCCCTCGGGGCGGACGACACCCGGTCGATCGCGGCCGACGCCCTGGCCCGGGCGAAGCTCACGACGGACCAACTCGTCGGGGTCGCGGACGCCCTGAAGACCGTCGGGCCGCTCGACCGGCCGAAGCTCCTGCCGGCGTTCGAGAAATCCGCCGACGGAGGGGTCGGGAAGGCGCTCGTCGCCGCCCTGTCCGACCCGGCCGTCCGCGGGACCATCCGGGCCGAGCAGGTCAAGCCGATCCTCGACAAGTACCCGGCGGCGGTGAAGGCCGAGGCCGACAAGCTGTACGCCCTCCTGGCCGAGGCCCGCAAGGACGAGACGGCCAAGCTCGACCGGCTCCTGAAGGAGCTGCCGGCCGGCGACATCCGCCGCGGGCAGGTGGTGTTCAACGGCACGAAGGCCCAGTGCATCGCCTGCCACCAGATGGGGTACGTCGGCGGGAAGGTCGGCCCGGACCTCACCCGGGTCGGC
>JAIEQO010000884.1 GCA_019747655.1 Gemmataceae bacterium
GAACGGCTTGGTGACGTAGTCGTTGGCCCCGGCCTGGAGCCCGGCGATCACGTCCTTCTTGGCGTCGTTGGCGGTCAAGAGGATGAGGTACGGCGGCTCGGCCGTCGCCGCCTCCCGGACCAGCCGGCACACGTCCGGGCCGTCCAGCCCGGGCATCACCCAGTCCAGCACGGCCAGCTTCGGGCCGTCCGCCCGGCGGAGGGCGGCCAGCGCCTCCCGCCCGTCGGCGGCCTCGGCCGGCTCGAACCCCCAGTTCTTCAGGGCCACCCCGAGCATCCGCCGGAGGACCGGGTCGTCGTCGGCGATCAGGACCTGCACATCGACCTCGTGGCGTCCGGCGGAGAGGCGGACGCGACCATCTTACCGCGCCGGCCCGGCCGGGTCAGTGTCCCGCGACAAGGCGTGTTCCCCACCCATCAACTCGCCCCAATGCTGCCGCGGGCCGCCCGGCCAACGCACCACGACCTTCTCCGCCCGGTCGTGGCCGCCCAGCCCGAACGTCAGCACCGCCTCGCCCTGGCTCAGGTAGCCCCGGGCCCCGGCCACATACTGCCGTTGGACCGCCCCGTCGACCGTGACCTCGACCTCCGCCCCGAGCCCGCCCCCGTTCAGGGTCAGCCGGAGCGACCGGTTGGCCGTCGGCGTGTCGTTGCGGTACAGCCGGGCCGGGCCGCCGTTGGCCGTCACCACCAGGTCCACGTCGCCGTCCCCGTCGAAGTCGAGGACCGCGCACCCCCGGCCGACGACCGGCGGGAACGAGTCCTCGGCGGTCGGGGCGAACAGCCGGTCCGGCCGGCCGGTGTTCCGGAACAGTTGGCCCGGCTGCGGGTACGTCTGGGACGGGACGGCCCGGCCGATGTCCGGCTCCAGGTGGCCGTTGGCGGTGAACAGGTCCGGCCGGCCGTCCCGGTCGGCGTCCAGGAAGACCGCCCCGAACTTCATCGGGTAGCGGCTGGCCCCGGCCAGCCCGACCTCCGGGGCGGCGTCGGCGAACCGCGGCGGGTCGGCCCGGACCCGGCGGAAGAGCGAGTTCGGCTCGTTGCTGAAGTTGGCCACCAGCACCGCCGGCGAGCCGGGCAGCACCTCGGCCGAGTCGATCCCCATCCCGCCCCGCGGCCGGCCGTCGGCGTAGGCCAGCCCGGCGGTCAGGCCCGCCTCGCGGAAGACCCGCCCGCCGTCGGGACCCGGCCGGTTGTGGAAGAAGAAGTTGCGGACCGTGTCGTTGGCCACCGCCAGGTCCGGCCAGCCGTCCCCGTCGGCGTCGAACGCCACCACCCCCAGGGCCTTGCCGACCGGCACCGCCGCCCCCTCCGGGCCGCGGGGGTCGCTGACCCGGACCCCGGCCGCGGCCGACGCGTCGGCGAACCGCCCGCCGCCGAGGTTCCGCCACAGCTCGCAGTGGGTGCCGGTGAACTGCTGGGGCGGGACGTAGGCCCGAGTCCCGCCGGGCAGGGTGGCCGGGACGGCGAGGTCGTCGGCCGGCGACCAGTCGACGTAGTTGCACACGAAGAGGTCGGGCCGGCCGTCCCCGTCGTAGTCGACGAATGTGGCCGAGGAGGGGAACGAGATCGAGTCCGACCGGCGGAGGAACTCGGGGTAGCCGCCGGTCCACGGGAAGGGCGGCGGGAAGCCGGCGGCCGCCGTGGCGTCCTCGAACCGGCCGCCGAGGTTGCGGAAGAGGCGGTTGCCGCCGACGGCGGTGACGAACAGGTCCGGCCGGCCGTCGCCGTCCACGTCCGCAACGGCGACCCCCATCCCGTACAGCTCGACCGCCAGCCCGGCCGGGGCGGTCACGTCCTCGAACGTGCCGTCGCCGCGGTTGCGGTACAGGGCCTGGGTGGCTTTCCCGCCGGGCGGGTCGGGGCGGCCGGGCCAGGGCCGGCCGTTGACGAAGAAGAGGTCCGGCCGGCCGTCCCCGTCGTAGTCGAGGACGGCCACCCCGGACCCCATCGTCTCGGGCACGAGCTTGTCGCCGGCCGCCCCGTTGCAGTGGGTGAAGGCGATCCCGGCCTCCTCGGTCACGTCGGTGAACCGGATCGCCGGCGGGCTGTCCCCGGCCGGCGGCGGGTCGTACCGGCGGTCCCGGGCGAACCACAGCCCGGCCAGCCCGGCGGCCAGGGCGGCGAGGGCCGCCCCCACCGGCACGAGCCGGGACCGGCGGGGCGGGGCGGGGCGGGGCGAGGGCTTGTTCGGGTTCGGGGCCACCCGCTCACACTACCCGACCCGCCGGCCGGTGTCACTCCCCGGGAGCCGACCGCCGGGCGGCTGCTGGTTTTGGCGGGGTGTAGACCCCACGTCTGAAACAGAACAACTCAAACTGAAGAAAAACCGTTCGGCCGACGCCGGCCTACTCGCCGCTGGCCTCCCACTCGGCCATGACCAGGGCCTGCTCCATCTCCCCGGGCTTGAACCCGAACGGCCCCCGGCCGCTCTTGTACACCACAACCCCTTTCTCGTCGATCACATACAGCCGGGCCGGCATCCCGCTGTAGGCGGTGCCCACCGGGTCGGCGATGTCGTCCACCGCCACCGGCATCGCCGGCTTCAGCTTCCGGCAGAACTGGTCGCACGCCTGGACCCGCTCGCCGAGGGTCAGCGGCTGCTTCAGTTTGACGCCCGCCTTGGTGTTCGACTCCATCCCCCAGCCGTCCGACGGGTGGGCCTCCCGGACGTAGACGAGCAGGAAGTTGGCCTTGTCCTTGTGCCGCCGGTAGACCGCCTCCACGTCCGGGTACAGCCCCCGGAACGGGCCGCAGGTGAAGTTCCCCGTCACCAGCACGACCGGCTTCTTCCCGGTCAGCTTCGAGAGGGTGTGGGTCTCCAGCCCGTCCGGCGACCGGAGGGTGAAGTCCGGGGCCTTCTGGCCGACCTTCGGCCCCTCGCTCATCGACCCGATCTCGCCGGCGAACAGCCCGCGGATCAGGACCGGCGGGGTCGGGGCGTCGCCGGGCGAGAACCCGCCGCCCCCGCCGCGGGGGAGGTTGAACCGGCGGAAGTCGTCGGCGGAGACGAACCCCTTCTCCCCGGCGAGCTGGTCGAAGTACGCCTCCATCTCGGCCTTGGTCAGCCGGCCGTCGTTCCCGGTATTCATCCGCCGGAACACGCGGGTCAGGAAGTTCCCCTGCATGACGATCATGTTCCGGTCGGACCAGTCGAGGTCGAACTGGGTGATCGCCCCGTCCCCGTCCCGGTCGAGGGCGTCGAACTGCCCCGGCGTCCCCGGGAACTGGTCCTGGCGGATCGCCCGGGCCGTCGGCTCGAGCCCGGCCCGGGCGGTCAGCCAGCCCCAGGTGTACCGGGACTGGGACGGCCCGAACCACCCCTCCCCCGGCATCAGCTGCGACCCGCGGAGGATGGCCACCAGCATCTTGACCGCCTCCGGCTGGCGGTCCGGGTACTGGTCCTCGATCCAGGCGGCGGCCGCCTCGGCGGCCTTCGGGTTGGACATGCGGTCCGGGTCGAACCCGGGCGGCAGCTTCGGCCGGTCCGGGTTGACCCAGCGGGGCATCGGGGCCCGCTCGCCGGCGGCGGCGAACCCGGCCGCGAGCGAGAGGAGGAGGACGGCCGGCAGGCGGTGAGACATGGGTGAAACTCCGGTCGGTTGGCGCGGCTATTCTATCACGGCAGCGGGGCGGTCAGAAGATCAGCCCGCACAGGTAACCGACGGCCGTAAAGAAGCCGAGCAGGAGTACGGCCAGCCGCCGCGACACCTCCCGCCACAGGTAGACGGCCGGGACGATGCTGAACGTCCCGAGGGTCATGGCGAACAGCATGACGTACCCGGCCGGTACTCCTTGGGCTTGAAGTTGGGCGGGGAACATCACGTCGAGGGCGATCGGCACCGGCATGAACACCGAGATCGGGGTGACGACCGCGAGTTTCAGGGGCGTCACCTCGGCTAACAGTTCGTGCCAAGGCACGAACGTAAGGAGGGCCGCCGACACCACGCTGGCCAGGAGCATGAGCACGAGCGTCGGCCGCAGGAGCATCCACACGTGCCGGGCGTAGTCCCCAGCCAGTTCGCGGAGGACGGTCCCGAGCCGGTCCTCGCAGTCCGGCGGGGGGAGCCGGACCGGGCACTCGGCGGCGACCTTGTCGGCCGTCTCGTTACCCAGCGGGCGGCCCCGCTCGAGCCAGCGGACGAGGCCCGGGACGACGACCGCGATCACCAGCACGAGGACGGCGTACTTGGTGACGGCCATGCCCGGCGGCAGGGCGGTGAACGTCATCGCCAGGACGATCGGGTTGAAGTTCGGGGAGCTGAACAGGAACCCGAGGGCGACCTCGACCCGCCCCCGGCCGCGGGTCACCCCGCAGGCCAGCGGCACGGCGCAGTTCGCGCACACGCCCATCGGGGCCCCGACCAGCGCCCCCTTCACCGAGTTCAGGTACAGGTTGTCGCCGATCTTGAGCGGGTAGTACCGGAGGACGGTGTGGAGCAGGGCCCCGAACAACACCCCGAACGTCATCCCGACCTTCATCCCGTCCAGCCAGTTGACCGCCGCCGCCCCGACCCGCTGCCAGGCCGGGGCGTCGGCCGCCACCTTGACCGCCTCCCCGCCGTAGGCCATGGTCGCCACCGGCACCCCGTCCCGGGTGTGCTCCGCCTTGCGGAGCAGGGACGGGTACCGGGAGGCGAACCAGAACAGGCAGGCCAGCCCGAGGCCGAAGGCGACCAGGAGGGCCGGCCGGTAGTAGCACCGGAGGCGGCCGCGCGGCCGCGGCGGGGTGACGGCGGGCATCGGAACTCCTACCGGGGTGGGGCGCGGGCCGGGCGGCTAGTCGAGCACCGAGACCTCCCCGCCGGCCCGGCTGACCAGGGCCCGGAGGGCCTGCGGGCTGATCGTGTCCCGGATGTACGCCACGTGGCCGTCGGCGAACACCACGTGCGACCCGCCGGAGTGGAAGCTGAACAGTTCGTCGTTCGCCCCGCAGTTCATCGGGAACCACGGCTTCTGGCAGTCCGGGGTGGACACCGCCTGGTGGTAGTTGGGGGAAAAGCTGACCCCGAAGGCGTTGTCCGCCTCGGCCCACCGCCAGTGCTTCCGCTTGGCGGGGGAGGCCCCGGCCGCGACCAGCACGGGGTCGTCGTACAGCGAGTCCATGTTCTCGTTCCGGCCGACGTCCTCGGCGATGGCGATGGTGTTGCTCGTCCCGTCGCGGACCTCGGCGAACGCCACCTCCCGGGACCCGAGGGCCCCGGGGATCAGGAAGGCCCCGCCGAACTTCGGGCTCCCGTTCGGGTCCGGGTTGATGTTCGAGTGGAGCGTGGCCCCGTAGTCGGCACACCCGAACCCCTCGCTGTCGGCCAGCGTCCGGCGGAGGGGGTCGCTCGGGCACACGTAAATCTTGACCACGTTCTTGGCCGCGGCGATGTTCCCGGGGGTCGCGTTGTACGCCTGGGTGAGGTCGAACTGGATGGCGATGTTCCCTTGCTCGACGTACGGCAGGATGTGGACGAACACCGGGTGGGCCTGCCGGTACCCGGGCTGGTACGGGTCCGGCATCGGGGTGTTCCCGACGGTGTACCAGGAGATCTTGTACGGCTGGGCGTCGGTGAGCCCCTGGCCGCCGGGCGGCAGCTTGCCCAGGGCGCTCTCGTAGTTGTGAAGGGCCAGCCCGATCTGCTTCATGTTGTTGCTGCAGCTCGACCGGGCGGCGGCCGCCCGGACCTTCTGGACGGCCGGCAGCAACAGGCCGACGAGCACCGCGATGATGGCGATGACGACCAGTAGCTCGATCAGCGTAAACCCGGTGCGGCGCGTGCGCATGAGCGGCTCCGTGTAGGGCGGGCCGGGGCGTCCCCCGGCCCGGGGTCAGGGGGTTATTGGTCCAGCGGCAGGTTGGCGGCCTCGGTCGCCCGGTCGAAGAAGGCCGCGTTGCAGGCGTGGTACACGACCTCGGCGACCTCGTGGTCGGTGAACAGCTTCCGCAGCCCCTCCACGTCCGTGTCGGTCACGGTCGCCGGGGCGACGGCCAGCTTGCGGGCGAACGCCACCGCCGTCCGCTCCCGGTCGGTCAGGTCGTTCGCCTCCCCGTCCAGGGCGAACACCTGGTCGTCGCTGAACCCGACCGCCTCGAGCCGCTCGCGGGCCACCGCCAGGGCGTACCAGGCCCGGTCCTCCCGGGCCGCCGCCCAGGCGATCGCCGCCTTCAGCCGGGGGCTCAGGTTCCCCTTGTCCATCGACGCCTTGAGGTTGGCCACCCGCCCCTTGCTCGCCTTCGGGAACAGGGCCAACAGCCGGACCCAGTTCGGGGCGTTCTCCCCGCCCCACAGCTCGGCGGCCGCCTTCGGGTCGGCCAGGGGGAGCGTCGCCGCCCGGGCCCGGGCCGCCTTCCACCGGGCCCCGACCTCCTCCCGGCTCTCCAGCGGCGGCCGGGCCGGCAGCTTCGGGGCCGCCGCCGACTTGGCGTCTTCCGGCAGGGTGGCCACCGCCGACCGGGCCTTGGCGAACTTCGCCGAGGTCGGGGTGGTGAACCGGGAGAAGTCGGCCTTCGCGTCCCCCTTGCGGAAGAACTCGGCGTTGTCCTCGGCCGGGATGTTCAGCCCGTCGGTCCAGCGGTTGGTCGAGCAGTACCCGGCCACCGTGACGACGATCTCGGCCACCTGGGCGGGGGTGTAGTGGGCCCCGAGCTGCTTGACGTCTTCCGGCCCGACCAGGTGCGGGGTCAGGGCCAGCTTGCGGGTGAACCGGAGGGCCGCCTGGTCGGCCAGCGGGAGCCCCTTCCAGTCGCCGTCGAGGGCGGCGATGTCGTCGTCCGACACCCCGGCCCCGGCCAGCTTGTGCTCCTGGTGGCCGAGGCAGTAGTAGCAGTTGTTCGCCCGGGACGTGACCCAGAACAGCTTCACCTTGAAGGTGTTGTCCAGGGTCATGGCCGGGTCGGGCTCGCGGGAGAACCCGGAGGTCTGGAGGTCGGCCGGCAGGTAGTGGGCCCGGAACCGGGCGTTGTTGACCTTCGAGAACGGGTCGTCGCCCCCGGCCGGCGGGGGCATCGGCAGCCGCGGGCGGGCCTTCTTGTGGGCTTCGAGGAGGGCCTTCTCCTCCTCCCGGGTGGCCGCGACCGGCTTCGGGTCGCCGCTCGGGGTGCCCGGGATGGCGGCCGGGGCCTTCCCGTCGTCGGACTCGGCGGTCAGCCCGGCGGCCTCGGTGATCCGGCCGAACGACGCCCGGACGGTGACGTACTGGACGAGCTGGACCACGTCCCGCGGGCCGGCCAGCTTGACTGCCTGGGCCACGTCGGCGTCGGTCAAGACGACCGGGGAGGCGGCCAGCTTCTTAGCCACGGTAAACATCGCCCGCTCGGTCGGGCTGAAGCCGGCCCAGTCGCCGTCGAGGGCGGTAATCTGGTCGTCCGTCTGGCCGAGGGCGGCCAGCCGCCGCTTGGCCTCGCCCGTCGCGTACCAGGCCCGGTCCTGCCGGGCCACGATCCAGCTCACCTGGGCCTTGAGCAGCTTGCTCAGGTCGCCCTTGTCCTCGGCCGACCGCTGGGCGGCGATCCGGTTCTTGCCCGTCACCGGGAACCGGGCCATCAGCCGCACCCACTGCGGGACCGGCCCGGCCCCGGCGGCGTCGCCGGCCACCTCGCGGGCCCGGGCCTCGTCGGCCAGCATCAGCCGGGGCTTGCGGCCCTGGGCGGCGGTCAGGGCCGACTCGACCTCGGCCCGGCCTTCGAGCGGGGGCCGCTTGGAGACGGTCTTGGTCGTCGGCTTCCCGGCCGCGTCGTACTCGACCGCGGCCACCTTGGTGATCGCGTCCTTGAACTTGTCGGAGGTCGGGGTCACGTAGGTGTGCTTGGCCGGCGGGGCGGCCGGGGGCGGGGCGTTGGGGTCGCGCCGGCCGCCCCCCCCGCCGCCGGCCCCCTGCGGGACGCCGACGCCCTCCTTCCAGCGGTTGATCTGGTTGTTCCCGGCGATGGACAGGGTCATCTCCAGGACCTGGGCGTCGGTGTAGTGGTCCTTCAGGGCGGCGACGTCGGCGTCGGCCAGCCGGTGCGGCTCGTAGGTGATCTTGCGGGCGTAGGCGAAGGCCGCCCGCTTGGCGGGGGTGAACTCGGCCCAGTCGCCGTCGAGGGCGGCGATCTGGTCCTCGGTCTGGCCGTCCCGGAGGAGCTTGCCCTCCTGGTGGCCCTGGCAGTACTGGCAGTTGTTGGCCCGGCAGACGATCCAGAACAGTTGGGTCTTGAACATCCCGTCGAGGGTGGCGGCCGGGTCGGCCGGGCCGCCGGACCCGCCCGGGCCGGGCTGCCCGCCGCGCTGGCCGTCGGCGGCGTTCGCCGGCCGCTGCTCCCCGCCGCCGGGCAGGTAGTGGAGGCGGAGCCGGCCCTCGTAGTTGGCCCCCCGCTCGCCGAGCTTGGCCTTCTCGTCGTCGGTCAGCGGGGGGAGCGGGATGCGGGGCGTCCGCCCCTTCATGTCCTCGAGCAGTTGCTTCATCACGGGCCGGGTGAGCGGGATCGGCCGGGGGGCGTCGGTGTCGCCGGCCCGGGCCGGCCCGGCCAGGGCCAGGAGCCCGAGCAGGGCCGGGGTGTAACGGGTCATGGGGTGGTTCCTGTACGGGGGTGGCCGGGCGGGTCAGCCGCCGGGCTCCATGTGGAGGACGACCAGTTTCGGGCTGGTGCTGACGGTGAACGGGGCCTTTTCCTGCCGGCCGTCGGCGTAGTTGAGCTTGACGGTAAACGTCACGTCGTACCCGTCCGTCCGGCCGTCGCCGACGACCTCGTAGGAGCCGAGCTTGGCCCCCTTCTGCCAGATCGTGTCGACCACCGTGAGGCCGGGGTTGGCCTGGACGTGGGCGTCCAGCGACTTCCCGCCCTTCCAGGCGTCGAGGGCCCCGACGAGGGCGGCCCGGGCGGCGGCCGGGTCGGACGCCGCGGGCGGGGT
>JAIEQO010000896.1 GCA_019747655.1 Gemmataceae bacterium
GCGTGGGGGGGGGTGGGGGGGTGGGCCCGCCGGTGTTTGGTTCTCACCCCCGGTGGGGCCCCCCCCCCGACGCTCACCGGCACCGGCCCCAATGTCGATCGTCGTCCCCGAGAAGGACCTGGCCGCCACCCTCTCTGCCGACCAGGCGGTCGAGGCGGCCTACGCCCACGAACTGGCCGACGTGGCCGGCCGGCTGCTCCGCGGGCTGCCGGTCCTGGTCGAGTGCGACAAGGAACTGGCCCCGTACCTGTACAAGAACGTCCGCGACCGACTCAAGAACGCGCCCCAGAAGCTGACCTCGCTCTACCTCGACGGCCGGCCGCCGCGGGACGCCCAGGGGAACGCCGCCGTCCCGATGGGCCTCATCGGGACGATGATTAACCAGCTCCGGGACGCCGTCCGCGGGGCCGTCGAGCGGCGGGTCGTGGTGCTGCCGCACCTGGACCTCCTGACCACCAGCCAGGGCGGGCTGACCGGCGAGGCCCGGGAGGTCATCCCGCTCCTGTACGAGAACCCCGAGGTCGTCTGGCTCGGGTTCAAGGACCCGTCGTTCCCGCTCCCGAAGGTGATCGAGAACCTGTTCCCCCACCGGGTCAGCGTCCTCGGCATCGCCCGCGACCGGCTGCGGCACCTCGTCACCCAGAAGGAGAGCCGGAAGTTCGGCCGCGAGTTCTCCCCGTGGCAGCTCTACAAGTACGTCTCCGGGGTGAACGCCGTCCGGCTGCGGAAGCTCCTGAGTACGCTCGACGGTGAAGACTACCCGGCCGACCCGAAGCGGGCCTACGGCCAGGTCCGGCAGGCCACGCTCTCGGGCTCGATGGAAGTGCCGTCGGTCGACCTGGACGCCGACATCGGCGGGTACGCGAAGGTCAAGGGCCGGCTCCGGGCCGAAATCCTCGACGTTCTCGGCAAGAGGGACAAGGCGACCGACGCCGCCGACGTGGCCCGGCTGGAGGAACTGATCCCCCGGGGGATGATTTTCTGGGGGCCGCCGGGGACCGGGAAGACGTACTTCGCCAAGGCCATCGCGGCCGGGATCGGGGCGGCCATCACCATCGTCTCGGGGCCCGAGCTGAAGTCGAAGTGGGTCGGCGAGTCGGAAGAGAATCTGCGGCAAATCTTCCACCGGGCACGACAATCCGCCCCGTCGATCATCGTCTTCGACGAGCTGGACTCGTTCGCCACCGCCCGCGGCACCTACACCGGCAGCGGCGTCGAGCACTCGATGGTCAACCAGCTCCTGACCGAGATGGACGGGTTCCACAAGGACGAACTCGTCTTCGTAGTGGGCACGACGAACTTCGTGGAGTCGCTCGACCCGGCCCTCCTGCGGCCCGGGCGGTTCGAGTTCCACCTCCACGTGCCGTACCCCGACGACGACGACCGGCGGGCCATCCTCGGCATCTACGACAAGAAGATGAAGCTGAAGTTCTCCGAGGAGGCGCTGGACTACGCCGTCCGCCGGACCGGCGACAACTACATGACCCCGACCGGCACCCCGTTCAGCGGCGACCACCTGAACGCCCTGTGCCGGGCCGTCGCCCGGCTGCGGATGCGGGAGGACATCACCGGCGAGACCAACCCCAAACTCGTCGAACGGGCCTTGACCGAGTTCGAGGACCGGCTCGAGCTCGACAGCAAGGACGCGGTCATGGTGGCAACGCACGAGGCCGGGCACTTCCTGTGCGCCGTCTTCTGCCCGCACCACCCGCCGCCGGAAAAGGTGACGATCGACAGCGACATGCCGTGGGCCCCGTTCTTCACCGCGTTCAAGCACGACAAGCGGCGGGTCGGGCACAGCCGCAACGAGCTGCTCGACATCCTGTGCGTCCTGTACGGCGGGATAGAGGCCGAGCGGCTACTCCTGAACGACGTGTCGACCGGGGCCAGCGGGTTCGGCAACCCGCGGTCCGACCTCGCCCGGGCGACGGAACTGGCCAGCATCTTCGTCGACACCCTCGGGATGAGCAGCCTGGCCGCCCCACTGCGGACGTTCCGGGACAAGGACGGCCGGCGGGAGGTCCTGTCCGGGTCGCAGGCCGAGGCCATCGACCGGCAGATCAATACCCTGGTGGTCGAGTGCCAGGCCCGGGCGGCGGCGATCCTGGCGAAGCACAGGGCTGATCTCATCGCCCTGCGGGACGAACTCCTGGAGAAGAAGACGGTCGAGGGGGCCCGGGTGCAGGAGATCGTGGCCGCCCTGCGGGCCAAGTACCCGGCCGACGTGGGGGCGCCGGGGCCGGCGGTCCCGGTCCCGGACGGTAAGGACAAGCCCGCGAAACCCGCCAAAGCGACCGCCAACGGAGAAGCGTGAGTCATGGCCCAGATGATCATCATGCTCCGGCGGGACCCGAAGACGGGCAAGCAGAACGTCATCGTCAAACTCGACAGCGACCCGGACGCCCTCCCGGTCGAGCACGAGCAGATGCACCGGGCGCTGGTCGAGAAATTGGTCGGCAAGGGGCTCGATCCGGAAGACCTCGGCGAGATCATCGTCGAACGAGAGGGCGAGGCGGCCCCGGCCGGGCCGGTCGCGGAACCCGGTGAGGCCGAGCGGCAGAAATCCGGACACAAGGGCTAGGCAAGCAGAAAAGCATAGCCGTACGATGAAGACCGATCAAGACCGATCAAGACAAATTCTTTGTTCTGATCGTGCGTCTTTTGGTTTCGATCGTGCGGCCCGTCTTTCCTCCACCCACGCATGATCCTCCTGTTCCCCGATGTCGAGACGGTCCGGCTGGCCCTGACCGGCGGCCTCGTCCCGGCCGACATCACCCTCGCCCCGGCGGCCGTCAGCACCGACGACCAGGGCCGGGTGTACGTCGAGCCGCGGGTCGCCGTCCCCCGCCCGGTGGCCAAGACGCTCGACAAGCTCGGGGTCAAGGGGTCGAAGCGGCACGGGTCCGACCCGCCCCGCGACGTGCATTCGTGGGTCGAAATCCTACCGCTGACGAAGGCCGCCGGGCCGCCGGCCGTGGCGTCCCAGACGCCGGTGCTGTTCGAGCTGGAGCGGGCCGCCGACCTGCCGGCGGTCGTCGGCGAGATGGTCCGGCTCGGCAACGACCGGCAGGCGTTCCGGGCGTTCGCCGGGCCGAACCCCGACGCCGACGGGCGGGTCCTGCTGCGCGTCCTCGGGCCGCCGTACTACACCCTCCTGCGGGCCATCGACCCATCCGCCTCCGGCACCGCCGGCACCGTCCGCGCGTACCTGGAGCGGGCACCCCGGGTGTGGGTGGAGGTCGGCTACGAGCACCCGCTGGCGGCCCAGGTGAAGGTGGCCGAGGGGCAGCTCGCCCTCGTCCGCCCGCCGGCCGAGTGGCTGTTCCTGGACGATGTCCCGTTCCAGGACGTGTACGACCTCTTGCGGTTCGAGCTGCCGGCCCCGGCCGCCGACTGGCAGCCGGCCGACGCCCCGGACAAGCTGGCCGTGCCGCTGCGGCTGGCCGCCGGCAACGCCGCCGACGTATCCGAATTCTGGGTGCTCTCGGGCGACGCGGTGGCCCGGCTCGACGCCCTCGTCCGGGACGCCGACGACCGGCTGGTCGAGCGGCTGACGTTCGCCGTCGCGGCCGGGGCCGAGGGCGGCCGGACCGTCGTGCTGCGGACCCGGCCGTCGAAGCTCGCGCCGCCCGCGCTGCCGCTGGAGGACGCGGTCGGGTACAAGCCGTTCTGGAAGCTGCCGAACCTGTTCGTCCCGGCCGGCAAGCGTCTCCACCCCACCCTCCGCCGGGACGCCGTCCGCAACCTGCTCGCACCGGACCCGGACCAGGTGGTGTGGCTCGACCCGGACGGTCGGGGCGGGTTCACCCCGCGGTCGTTGCCGGACGCCGCCTTCCGGCCGCTGGACAACTGGGTCGATTACGTCATCGAGGCCGAGCAGGCCCCCCTCGCGGCGTGGGTCGGGGCGACGACGTTCGAGTTCGACCACTTCGTCTGCAAGGACGCGGCCGCCCCGAAGCCGCCGGCCGAGAAGCCCCCGCCCGGGCCGCGGGAGCGGGCCGACGAGCCGGCCGCGAAGGGCCGTCCGCCGACGAAGCCGGCCGCCCCCAAGCCGACCGTCCCGGCCCGGGCCGTGCCCGCCGGGCCGCTCCCGGCCCCGGAAAGCCGGCCGCCGGACGAGTGGGCCAAGCGGCGGGCGGTCCTGGAGGACCGGTTCCTGGCCGTCGATGGGCCGCTCGACCACCCCGAGCGGCGGGCCCTGTGGCCGGAACTGGCGACCGCCTACACCGCGTTGAAGGAGACCCCGGACGCCGCCCTGTCCTGGTTGAACGCCCTCTGGTCGGTCGACCCGCCGCCGTCCGAGTGGCTGGCCGGGTGGGTGCGGGCCGAGCGGGCCGACCGGGGCCCGCCGACCCAGGCCGAGTTCGACGCCCGACTCCGCAAGCAAGGTATGGTAGACGCCCGGGCCCTGGTCGCCGAGTTCCTGTACCTGGCCGCCCAGAGCCCACCGCCGCCGTGGCTGGCGAGCCGGCTCCCGGCCGTCCAGGCGTACCTGGACCAGAACATCGGGATGCTCCCGGCCCGGGCCGTCTGGCTGGCCGCCGACCGGCTCGCCAGCCTGACCGGGTCGGACGTGCTCGGGCTGGCCCGGGCCCGCGACCGGCTCCTGCTCCGGCTCCTCCAGGAGGGGCTGAGCCCGGAGCGGGACCTGCCGGGGTTCCTCCGCTACGCCGGGGCCCGGGACGCCGGCCGGCTGCGGGCCGTCCGGGACAAGTGCCTCAGCCTCCATCGGGCCGCCAGGGCGTGGGCCGAGCCGGCCCCGGCCAACCTCCCCTACGTCGACCTCCTGTTCGCCTACGCCTTCGCCCGGCTCGGGGAGTCGCAGCCGGCCCGGGAACTGGTCGAGCAGGCCCGGCGGGTGCTCGACAAGCCGCCCCCCGCAACCGCCACCGACCCGAAGACCTGGGCCGACCACAAGCAGCGGGAGGCGATCACGGCGGTGGCCGCCGCCGGGTTCCTCTACGCCGGGCTGGCCGCCCGGGTCGAGCAGGCGCTGGCCGGCAAGCCGGCCGGCGGCCCCCTCCCGGCCGACCTCCAGGCCCGGCTGGCGGCCCTCGGCCAGCAGGCGAAGGTCGCGTACCCCGCCGGCGGGTCGGGAAACCCGTTCCAGCTCGCCGAGTACGTGGTCAGCCGGTTCCGGCAGGACTCCGACATCCTGGACGCGGAGGAGAAGCGGGAGGCCTACGCGGTCATCAGCGCCAGCACCGGCGACAAGTTCAGCAAGGAGGTCCACGGGCTCCCGGGGATCAAGGAACCGGCCCGGCTGGCGGCCCGGGCCCGCCAGCTCTACCGGGACGGGTTCGAGGGACACACCCTCCCCGAGGTCCGGTTCCAGGTCGTTCACGCCGCCCTGCCGCTCGCCCCCCGGGCCGGCGAGGCGTTCGCCCTGGAACTCATCGACCTCCTCCCGGCCGTGCTGCCGAACCCCGGCCTGCCGGACGTACGGACCACCACCGAGAAGCAGGGCGAGGTGATCGAGCGGGCCTTGGTCGTCGCCGCCAATTACGGCCGGGGGGAAGCCGTCCAGAAGGTGGTCGACCAGCTCACCCAGCTCCTGCGGGCCAAGCCGGAGGCCGGGCGGTTCACCCTGGTCAACGTCGTCGCCGGGCGGACGCTGCGGACCCTCCGCAAGCTCGGGATGCGGGACGAGATCGACGGCCTGCTGACCCGCATCCGCACGGAGGTCCTGGGCGGGGACGACCTGCCGGCCTTGCGGCGGCGGAAGCCGGAGGAGTGGGCGGCCGCCCTCCAGACCCTGCTGACCCTGGCCGGCGGGTGGCTGGCGTTCGGGCTGGACGACCGGGCCGCCCCGATCCTCGACGCCGCCCGGGACGACCTGCTCGGGGCGAAGCGGCCGAAGCTGGCCCCGAAGGACTACACCCAACTGGCCCGGGCCACCGTCGCCGCCCTCGGACAGGGGAAGGCCGACGCCGCCCTGCCGCGGATCGCCGAACTGTTCGCCCGAATGGACCCGGCCGCGGTGGACGACAAGTGGACCGGCAACGGGGTGTACTCCAAGCTCCGGATGGGGCTGGTCGAGGAGGTGGTGCTGGCCCTGGTGAGCGACGACTTCGCCCTCGGCTCGACCGCCCGGAAGTGGCTGGACGACGACGAGTACCTGGTCCGGCGGCGGGTCCACGCCGACATGCGGCGGCACCTCGACCGCCAGGCCCACTAGACGGCCCGCGCATGCCCGCCCTCGTCTTCCCGTCGGCCGACGCGCTCCGCCGGGCCCTGGCCGGCGGGGTGGTGCCGGCGGCTGTCGCCGCGACCCCGGCCCGCGGCGGGACGGACCCCGACGGCCGGGCGTGGGTCGAACCGCCGGTCGCCCTGCCCCGCGAGGTCGTCGCCGGTCTGGCCCGGCTCGGTGCCCAACTCGTCGCCAACCCGCTTTCGGCCGGTGAAGCCATCCGGTCGTGGGCCGAACTGCTACCGCTCACCTCGGCTCGTGTCGAGCTGACCTCGCATGTCCTGCTCGAACTCCCCGCGGCCGACTTGGCCCGGCTGGCCCGCGAGCTGCGGCGGCGGGACGTGCCCCCGCCCGGCGTCCGCCTGCTCGACGGCGACGGCCCCGGCCGGGCGTGGTTGCTCGCCCCCGGGCTGCCGCCCGACCTGCTCGGAGCGAAGGTCGGGGCCGAGGCGTTCACCGAGGCCGCGCCCGGCGTGTGGGTCTCGGCCGGCTGGGACCACCCGCTCCCCGAGCTGCTCAACCCACCGACCGAGGGCTGCCTCCTCGTCCGGCCGCCGCGGTCCGTCACTGCGTTCGCCGAACCGCCACCCCGAGCCGAGCCGCGCGAGTACCCGATCGCCGGACGGCCGGCGGTGCGGCCATCGGTGACGCCTCCGTCGATCACCGTCCCCGTCCGGTTGGTGCCGGGCGCGCCGCCGGGCCGCGAAGCCCTGTGGGTCTGGCCGGCGGGCGAGGACGGCCCGTTCCGGGAGTTCTGCCGGACGGCCGACCAGCGGACCCTCCGCGGCCTCGACGTGGCGTTCGTCGGCTCCGGGACGGACGCCCGGGTTGTACTCCGGCGGGCCGCCGGCCGCGAAGGCGCTCCGGTCCCGGTAGCCGACCGGGGGTTCGTGCCGCACCCGCGGGCGGCCGGGCTCTTCCTGCCCGCGGGGTACGACCTCCGGCCGCCCGTTCGGGCGGCCGTGCTCGGCCGGCTGTTTGACCTGGGCGCGGATCGGGTGGTGTGGGTCGAACCCGCCGCGGGCGGCAGGTTCGTCCGGCTCGCCGTGCCTTCGACCGCGTTCCGGCCGCTCGCCGGAACGGTCCGCTACGTCGTCCCGGTCGCGGCCCCGCTCGCGGGCGGTCTTGCTCCGGCCGACCCGTTCGCACTCGCCCCGCTGCCGCCGGTGGTGGCCGACCCGCTGCCGGAAACGATCCCGGCCGAGCCGGCGATGACTTTACCGACTTCGCAGGAGCCACGGTCGGGCTGGCTGACCCGGCTCGTCCGTCGGATCAGCCGGGCCGGGTCGCACACCCCGGAGCCGCAGCCGCCCAAGCCTCGGAAGGACCGGCCGGCCACGACACCGCGGCGGGAGCCGGCCGCCGCGGAGGCGGTCGTCCACGGCCCGGACCGGTTGGCCCGGCGACACGCCCTGGAAGCCCGGCTGGTCGACGACTATCCGCGGCTCGGGCCCGCCGACCGGGCCGCCCGCTGGGCCGACCTGGCCGCCGCCTACGGTGCCGTCGGAGCGGCCGACGACGCGGCCGTCTGCTGGCTCAACGCCGTCTGGGAGTCCGACGCGACGCCCGGGCCGTTGTTCGGGCGGTGGTACGAGGCCGAGTGCCGGGCCGCCGGGGTCCGCCCCGACCGGTTCGACCCGAACGGCCCGGCCCGGGTGACGGCGGCTAACGCCTGCCGGGGCACGCCCGATGTCGCCCCCGGACGGCTCCGGGCCGCCCTCGACCGCGGGTTCGACGACCTCCCGGTGCGGGCCGGGTGGCTGGCCGCCCTCTCCCTCGCCCGCCTCGGCGGGGGCGACCCGCTCGGCCTTGCCCGGTGGCGGGACCGGGTCCTCACACGCCTGGCCGACGGCAGCCCCGGGCTCGACCTCGACGCCCCGTCGTTCCTGCGGTTCCACGGTGCCCCCGACCCGGAGCGGTTCCGTGCCGCCCGGGGGTGGCTGGTGAAGGCCCGCCGGCCGGTCCTGGGCTGGGTCGGGCGGCTGCGGAACCCCGGCCGGCTCCAGTGGGCCGGGCTCGACCCGGAGGCCGACTGCACCGCCGCCTACGCCCTCCTGCTCCTCGCCTGGGGGCTGGCCGCCCTCGGCGACCGGGCCCGGGCGAAGGACTGGGCCGGCCGGGCGTGCCGCGTCCTCCACCGGGCCAACCGCCCCGGGGCCGACCCGGCCGTCCACGCCGTCCTGTCCGACGCCCTCGTGGCCCGACTGCGGGACGCCCAGGACGGCCGCCCGCCCCGCCCCGGGCTTCCGCCCGACCTCGTCCGCCGGTACGACGCCTTGCCCGAGTTCGGGCGGTACGCGGTGGACAAGTTCCGCCGGTTCAGCCGGGTGCTGGAGCCGGCCGACCGGGTCCGGGACTACGGCGGGCGGGAGTTCGGCGGGCTGTGGGGAACCGACCGGCTGGCCGACCGGCTGGCCCTGCTCGCCGGGTCGGCCGAGCCGGTCATCTCACCGGATGAGGTCCGCGGGTTGCTCGCCGAGGCGCCGGCCGACCCGCGGGTCGTGTTCGCCCTGTTGGAAGTCGCCCCCCGGCTCGACCCCAGCGTGCTGCCCGACGTACTGGCGGCGGTGGTCCCCGCACTCGGCGAGGTCGGCCGGTGGGTCGGCACCGGACGGCCGGCGGGCGAAGCCGCCGCCCTCCGGCCGGCGGTCCTGGCCCGGCTGGTCGATAACGCCCTGACGGCCGCGGCCCGGGC
>JAIEQO010000563.1 GCA_019747655.1 Gemmataceae bacterium
GTGCAACTCGCCATGATTCGCCGCTACCTCCGGCTGCTCCGCAGCCAACCGGTTTCAGCAGACAGAACCTAACCCCCGGCGGTCGAAACGCCGCGCGGGGGCGAGTCGTGTCGGCGGGGCCGCAGGCCCGGAACCGTTACCCCCACCCCGGCCCGGGCCTCTCCCCTGGAAGAGTCGCCCGGCCGGAAGCACCGCCGTCTGCCGGAACCGGGCTTAATCGATGCGGCGGGGTTACACGGTGTTGGTCAGGCCGGTACAACTCGCTCGGCAAGGTTCAGTTGACGGAGATAGTCGAGCCCGTCGCGGATCTGCTGCTCGCTGACCGCCCAGCCGAACGACCGAGCCAGATGAGGCAGCTCTTGCTCGGCCACCGGTGCCTTTCGCTGCCGGAGCAGGAAGTACGCCTTGGCGGCGATCGACAGGCGAACGTAGTCGAGGTCGCCGGCCCGGCGGAGCTGGTCAACCCCGGCTTGGAGCTTCCCGTACAGGTCTGGGTGGGACCTGGCCTTCCGCTCGGCGGCCCGGACGCCCTCCTCGGTCAAGGCGTAGTCCGTCCGGCGGATCTCGAACCCCTGGGGGTCGACGCTGCCGACGCTGGCCACGGCCGAGGACGCGAACCCGATCGCTTCGAGGGTCGAGACGGCGTCGGCGACGTCGGCCGAGTACGGCCCGTAGTGGTGGGCCTGGTAGCCGAGGTCGTCGAGGTGGCCGGTGACCAGACCGAGGAAGTACACGGTCTTCTGGAGCTTGGTCCGCCCCTGAATCTTCCCCCCGGCCGCGTGAAGCGCCAACTGTACGAAGTCGTAGGGGGTCATGCCGTGGTTCCCTCGGCCTTGGGTGTGTCGAAGACCTTCTTTAGGTCCTGTCTGACAAGCCCCGTTTCCCCGCGTTTTCCAAGGCATTTTCGGGGCTTGTCAGACAGGACCTAACCGATCCCGGATCTTTCCGTCGAGTTCGGCCAGGAGCGGCTTCTTCTTGGCCGGGTCCGGCCAGGCGACCGGGGCGTACACCTCAAAGTATCTCTCGTTAAACCCCTTGCTGATGGCCTGGAACAGAGGCGACATAGTCTCGAACTCGCGGGCGGTGGGGCGGGACTCGACCAGGATGTTGGCCCCATCGTTCTTGGCCGTCTTGGAATCTAGCTTGACGGTGTACGAGTGTGCGATGACGAACCGTGGGTCAACTTGGGCCATGGCATCCTTGATGACCTCGTTGATGGCCTCTGCGAGGGCAGCCTCGACCCGCAAGACGGCCGCGTGGTCCAAGCTGCTCGAGCTGAACATCTCGGCGACCGGCTCCCGAGCCACCTCGGGCAGGAGCCTAACCGGCTCGCGGAACACGCGCTTGAACAGCCGCCGCTCCCGCAGCCGCCTGACGAGCTGGTGGCACAGTTTTCCGTCGTACCGCTGGCCGCCGAACTCCACGAGGAACCGGGCGTCGTCCCACCGCATGTAGTTGGCCACGAAGTTGTCGGTGCCGTCGTATCGGTAGATCGCGTTCAGGTCGTCGATCCGGTCGGACTCGACGCCGAGGGCGATGGCCCGGGAGATCATCTGGTCGGTGACGAGTCGCACCTTGTGGCGGTAGACGTTGGCGAACATGTAGTACTTGGCCATCACGAACTGCTCGACGGCCGGGACGCCGTCGGCTGCGATCCGCAGTTCCCGCCCCCCATCGCCGTCCCCGACCTTGAGGGATCTGTGGAGCTGGTGGATGTCGTACAGGCCGTACCGCACGCCGGCGTAGCGGCTGTCGCGGAGCAGGTAGTCCTGCTTGTCCGCATCGAGCGGGCCGGACACGATCGACTTCAGTACCGGGTCGCCGTACCCGTCGGCCAGCAGCTTGGTCACCAGACGGCAGGTCTCGCCACCGAGGAGGTCCTGTACGTCCTTGTCGTGGTGGATGACCTGGGCGGTGATCAGCTCGTGGATCTTGTCCTTGCTCTGCCCCGACTTGAGCCTCGCCGGGTCGGTGAACCGCTGGAGCGAGTTCTCCGAGACGTGGCTGAACGGGCCGTGCCCGAGGTCGTGAAGCAGCGCCGCGAGGCGGACCAGTTCGAGGTCCCCTCCCTCGATCCCGAGCTCCTCCGCCATCAGCCCGGCAACGTGGCAAACCCCGAGGCTGTGGTCGAACCGGGTGTGGAGGGCCCCCGGGTAGACCAGGTCGGCCATCGCCAGTTGGCGGATGCCGCGGAGGCGCTGGAAGACCGGGGTGTCGACCAGCCTGAGTTCCTTCCCACTGAGATGGACGAAGTCGTGGACGGGGTCGCGGACCTTATGCACCTTCGCCATGACCCGCACCTTCCGCCGGTCGAGCCCGAGCGCGTTACGGATTACAATCCTCGGGTTGGCGGGCCGGCAATCGGCAACGATTCCGCATCGGCTGAAAGCCGAGGTGGGGAAATGGTAGCGCCGCACCGTATTGACGGCAATGTAGGTAGGGGCCGCCGCTCCGCGGCCGGCGACCGGGTGCGGGCGGCCCAGGCGTGGTACCCGGACTCCGACACGCCGTGGGCGTCACAGGCCCACGCGACCGGGCAGTTGCCGCGTTGGTCGGCGATGAGCCGGTAGGCTGGGTGGGGGGGCTGGCGATGTACGCGGAGGCCGATTTTTTGAAGGTCCCGCACGGCCCGCAGCCGGGCGTTCTCGGCCCGCAGCAGCCGCACCTCGCCGCCGGCCGGGGCCGGGCTGGCGGGGCCGGGCCCCAACTCCACGAAGTTTGGGGGCGGTAAGGTTTTGGGGCAATTGATAAGGGGTTTACCGGACGCGGCGGTATCAGCCGGGATGTTAAACTGAGTCCGAGGGGAATTGCCTGATCGGGGCGTCCGGGGATGCGATGGAACTGCCGGGCAACAAGCTTCGCGAGTTCGCGAGGTTCGTGCGTGAAGCCGCCGACGACCCGGGGGCAGAGCTGGCCGTCCGGGCCGTGATGGGTGAGGTGGTGGCGAGCTGCCCGACAAGGGTGTTGGTACAGCTCGCCGAGTGCGTGATTCAGTGCCGCCGTACCGAGCTACGGGGCGAGGCCGACCGAAACTAGGCGTCGGCGTCCAGCGCTTCGACGATCGCCTGACGGATGACCTGCGTCCGGGAGGGGCCGGGCATGTTGGGGTTCTTGTCGTGCTCGGCCAGGGCGCCCCGGACGGCCTCAACCACCCGCTGCGACTTGGCGATCTCCGCTAGCGCCTGTTCGGCCGTCGCCTTCTCCAGCCCGGCAGAGTAAGCCTTGTCGAACCAGTTCGGTTGCTTCATGGCAGTGCCTCTCGGCAAGGTAGGCGACCCAACGAGCCGGCCAATCCGCTGGGTCGGACAAGGTGTCGCTCGCCACGCTGAGAGGTGCGGTTGTGAGACGCGCCCCACCTCGGGTGAGCGGCCGGCGGCAGATTATACGTTCGGGGGTCCGAAAAAAGAACGGGCCGGGTGCCAAGGCAAAGCACCCGGCCCGTCGGCGCGTCTCACACAGACATCCTACGGCCGGTCGACTGAGAATGGCAAGTCGGGGTTGGCGATGGGGACGACCACCACCCCATAAGTCGGTCGGTCATCCGCCCGGAACGGAGTGAGTTTAGGTCGCCAAGGTCGCCACCACGTTCACCTGGGTGACGGCGGCCGGGCGGCGGAGCCGGCGGAGGGCGGCCAGCGACTTCAGGGCGGCGTGCAGCCGCCGGTCGGCCTGGGACACCCGCTTGTCCAGGGCCGCGGCCGCCGCCGACCCGGCCGGCAGGAGGGCGGCCCTGGTCTCCAGGACGTGGGCCGCCAGCCGGGCGTGGGCCGCCCGGGTGGCCGCCAGCCGCTCGGCGAACGACGGGTCCGGGCCGCCGTCGGCCAGGAGCCTGGCCAGGACCTCCTCGACCTTCCGGTCCACCGCCTCGTACACCGCCAGGTCGTCCCCGGCGGCCTGGCGGATCGGGGCCCGGGCGGGCGGGCGACGCGGCCGCCCCGGGCGGGCAAGCCCCGGCCGCAGACTGACCCGGCGATGGCCGCCCCCAAGACCACGCGGCGGCGGCACAAGACCGACCGCCCACCCCTGACCGTCCGGGAGGTCCGGTTCTGCCAGGCCGTGGCCGTCGGCGGGAACGGCTACCGGTCGTACCTCGACGCCGGGTTCCCGCCCCGCGGGACCCGGGCCGCGACCGACCAGGCCGTCCGCCGGCTGGTCAGAAAGCGTCAGATCCGGGAGTACATCCGGAAGCTCCAACAGGAGGCGGCCGACGCCGCCATGGTGACGGTCGAGCGGCTCGCCCAGCAGCTCGCCCGGGCCGCCTTCGCCGACCGCCGCAAGCTGTTCGGCGCCGACGGCCGGCTCCTCCCGCCGCCGGACTGGCCGGACGACGTGGCCGCCTGCGTCGAGGGGGTCGACGTGGAGGAGGGCCGGGGCGAGGGGACGGGCGGCAAGTCCCGTGTGCGGACGACGAAGGTGCGGACGGCCAGGCGGGCCGAGGCCCTCCGGGTCCTGGCCGAGTGGACGGGGATGATCGGGCCGGAAAAGGGGAAGGCATCAGCGGCCGCCCACCCCCCGCTGGTGGTCGGCGGGGAGGCCGACCCGGCCGCCCTGTGACCGCCCGACCGGCCGCCCCTTGCGGACCTCGACCCCCACGGCATCGAGCGGGCGACAAGGGCCGGGCGGGCGATTACTGGATGGCGAGGAGGGCCACGGGGGTAGGAGCGGCCGGCACCGGCCGGGGCGGGCGTCCCGGCGGGGAAACCGCAGGAGGGTTCGTCCATTCCGACTTCTGCTGCACACTCAGGCGTGAGCGACGGGCAGGTCGGGGGGCTCGGGGCCCGCCGGAGTTCTGCACATTTTCTTCGGTGCTCTCCGGCCGCCGGCCGGTTAAGTTGACAGCCCCGAGGTGCCACACCTGGGAGCCGTGACCGTGTCCGAGCCGCCGATCCCGCCCGCCCGCCGCGGCGTCCTCCGCTCGCCGGTGGACCAGCGCGACTACGACGTCGTGCTGTTCGCCCCGCACTCGTTCGCCCTGGAAATCAACGCCCGGCAGCCCCGGTTCGCCACCCGCTACGCGGTCAACCTCGGGGCGGGGGACGGCGTCTCCTGCAACGACCCCGTCTTCCCCTTGTTCCGCGACGGCTTCGGTGGGCTGGCCGTCGAGGGCGGCACCGACGCGGCCCTGGAGGCCAACCTGCCGTCCCCGGGCATACGCAAGCTGCTGGGCACGATCATCACCCCCGCCAACGTCGCCGGCCTGCTGGGCGGCGGAAACTGCCCACAGTCGCCCGACTTCCTGAAACTGGACATCGACGGGTAAGACGGCCCGGTGCTGCTGGAGATTCTCAAGGCGGGCTACCGCCCCAAGGTGATCCAGGCCGAGGTCCAGCCGGAGTTCCCGCCCCCCGTCGAGTTCGCCGTGCTTTACGACCCGGGGTACCTGTGCCGGCGGGGCGACGGGCGGCAGGGCGGGTTCTACGGGGCGTCCCTGAGTTACGTGGCCAACCTGGGCCGGCGGTTCGGCTACTTCGCGGCCCAGCTCGACTTCGTCACCCCCTTTACCCACGACGTCACCCTGGTCCGCGAGGACTACGCCGACCTCGTCCGGGAGCGGTTCGGGATCACCCGGCGCCCCGACCGGGAGTTGTTCCTGGCGCACCCGCCGGGCTACTCGCACCTGCGGGCCGACGACGGCATCGACCCCGTGCCCTGGCGGGACGGGGACGACCCGCACGCCCTGATCGGGCCGATCTGGGCCGCTTGCGTGGCGTCCTGTCAGGCCAAGCACAGCCGGCTCCTGCCCTTCCTCCTCGGCGTATCCTGAGCCGGGGAGAACGCCGGCTCGCTCGCCGTCGTACCGCTTCTGGCCGCTCTGGGCCGAGCAGCGGGTCGCCGGCGAGGTGGTCGCGGACGACGGCCGACAGCCCGTCGAAGGTCTTCGTGTCGCTGCGGGATGCTGTCGATCTCAGCACCCCAAGCGGCCGGCTGATGCTCACGATCCTGGCCGCCGTCGCCCAGTTCGAGACCGAGGTGCGGGGCGAGCGTCAGCGGGCCGGGATCGAGGTGGTGAGGGCCAAGAGCGGCGGGAAGTGCCCGTGGGGCGGGAGGTCAAAGGGCACCAGGGTGAAGGTAACGGCCGAGAAGGAGAGCGCCGTCAAGGCGATGGTGGAGGCCGGGAAGCCGGTGGCTGAGGTGGCGAGGGTAGTGGGGTTGTGCCGTCAGACGGTGTACCGGGTGCTCGGGCGGTGGGAGCGGAAGGCGGGGACAGGCTGACGGCGGGAGGTGGACAACCCCCTCGACTCACCACACCGATTCGGTAGCAGCCCGGCCGCCGAGGTCACGAACGAACGAAGTATCGGGCTGGGGTGGGCTACCTGACGCTTTGTTCGTTCGTCAAGGCAGTGCAACAGCAGATTCGCAGGGAAGGAGGAGGCAGGTCGAGGAACGGTCGGCTTCGGTAATGATCCAGATGTCTTCGTCATTGCGGGTCTAGTAGGCACTCAGCAGTTTCCCGCTCCACGCCACACCTTGCTGTCGCTCGCCCTGGTTTGGTCTACGTCGGCACTGGTCCTGCGGTCGGTGCGGACAAAGCGAACAAGCGAGATGGATGGCGGGCTCAGGCCATTAGTCGTCAGGATAAACTAGTGATGACCATTCCCCCCACTCGTCCTCCATCCAACCTATGTACTCCCACTTGCCGGCATTGTGTAAAGACGGTAAAAAAGCAAACTGCAAATAGTGCTTACCGTCTGTAGAGATCAGACGCTTTCTATCTAAAATGTGAAACAAAAATAGATCCACGGTTACGACGTATGAGGGCTGACGATCGGCATCGCCAATCGGACTGCCTGCAAGAACTGCCGACCAAGCTATCGAGGTCGGAGTAGATTTTTCTCTATTCGACCACAGCCAAACCGAAAACGAGGAATGGTTGCAATCGATAGACATATCGTCGTCTCTAATACATTCTTCTCCGAGGTGCGTTTGGAAATCCTCAAAAAGTTCGGTGATAATCTTGTTCCATATCGACTGATCGTGAACGCTCCCCGACCCAGCTTGCCACAACAGTTGCTCAGTAAGTTTGTCCATCACTTGACCGTCCAGTAGTTAGGGTCCAGCAGCCACTGAAGAGGATTGACAGGATCGCCAGGAACGACCTTGCCGCCGGGAAGCTTCCGCACGCCATCTTTTCCGTAAGCTGTAATCACCCGTGTCACGTCATCGGCCTGGGTTATCACTACGTTTCCATCTTTGTAAAAGATGGTCACGGAGCGGTTGTTGTTGTTTATCCCGACGAACTTTGCCTCTGCCGTGTTGATGATGTCCGCAATCTTATCGTTGCCGAAGTTGTGTTTGGGTAGAGCGTGCCCAGGCTGTCCCGTTGCGTTAGGTAAGGCTCCTCTAACATCTCCCGGCTGAACTTTGGCATTGCGAGCAAGATCGATTTGTGTTTCGAGCGAGACGGTCGGCGCTGCCCGAACCACCGGGGTAACCGGAGGTGCCTTACTGTCGATGACAGCACCTGCGATCGAATTCTTCTTGGCGAAGTTTTGAACTTCAGTCGGATTCTTAAATACCTGGCCTTCAGCAATCGCCGCAATCTTGCCTTCTTCATCGACGAGCGTCCACCCGCCGCCTTCTAGTCTCCTGATCGAATAAGCGTTGTGGGCCCAGAGGCTGAACCCCCAGTCGGGCTTCCCGACGAAGTAGGTGTGCCAGTCGGCCACCCGCAGGTTGTACAGCGTCGTCATCCCGGGCGACTCGGCCACCGCCTCGACCACCCCGAACTCGCCGCTGTGGGACCCCAGCACGTCCCCCCGGACCAACTCGCCCGCGACCACCCACCCCCGGCCGAGGACGAAGAACGGGTGCTCGTGGGTGGTCACCACCTCCTTCCCGGACACCGTCAGGGTGAGCGTCGGCCCGACCCGGACGAACACCGCCTCGACCGGCTTCGGCCCGGGGGACCCGTACTGGTCGCCCTCCGGCCGGGACAGGACCAGGTCGCCCTCCCGGAACGCCTCGACCGGCTTCCACCCATCCGGCGTCAGCAGCGGCGTCCCGGCCGCGAAGCACTTCGGCTGGAGCACATCCAGAGCGTAGCGAGCTAACCTGCTGAACATGTTACCCGACGGTGCCGCAGCAGCACCGGCCGCCGGGGCGGCGACGGCCGGCGCGACGTGGGCGGCGACATCGGCCTTGGCCGCGGCCCCGGCGGCCGCCTCCACCACCTCCTTGTTCGCCTGGGCGGCCGCCCCCGCCGGGGTCGTGGCCTGCTGCATCGCGAGCTGCCGGTTCTTGTGGAACTCCATCACGGCGGTTCTTTCGGCCTGGGTCAGGACCCGGGGTGCCTCCCGGGCGGCCCCGAACCCGAACAGCCGGCCGAGCAACTTCCCCCCGCCCATCACCACCGACCGGACCGGGAACACGTCGGTCACGGCGAGGACCGTGTTAACCCCGGCCGACCCGTACCGCTCGTTCTCGAACGCGTTGATGGCCGTCCGGCCGGGGCCGTAGACGGGGATCAGGCCGTCCCAGAAGTCCGGCGCCCCGATCGCGTCCGGGTTCCAGTCATCCTCCCAGAACTGGTCGTACACGAACCGGTCGAACGCCCCCGGGCGCGGCGGGGGGACGTAGACCGGGTCCCCGCCGAGGGTCGTGTACGGGGCCTTGCGGTAGTCCGACCGGTCCTCTCCGAGCGGCTCGCCCTTGGTCAGTTCCGGCGGGCTGCTGCCCCCGGTCGGGTTGCCGACCGGGACGGACACCGGCCCGACCCCGTCCCGCTCCGGGCGGTACTCGGTCGTCCGGGTCCCACCGCCGCCCCGGCCGCCGGTCCACAGCAGGGTCTGCTCCCCGCCCCGGCCGACCTCGTACAGCTCGGGCAGCCCGTCGTGCAACTCCGGCCGGTCCCCCCGGTCCAGGGCCGCCCACGCCCCGCCCCCCGGCGGGCCCCACCACCCGCCCCCGCCGCCGCCCCCCATGTCGTTCCGGGCGCCCCCGGCCAGCGGCGGGTCCCCGACCCGCCCGCTCGGGTCGACCAGGTTGGTCGGGCTGTTGGACACGTACCG
>JAIEQO010000840.1 GCA_019747655.1 Gemmataceae bacterium
CCACCGTCCAACTGGCCGTCATCCGACGCTACCTCCGCGTGCTGATCGCCCACGCCGATTCAGCAGACAGAACCTAAGGCGGGAGCGGGAGTTCATGTCGTTCTTTCGGGGGGCGAGCCGGGCCCTGCCGTACTACCGGTCGACCTACACCCGGCCGGCCGTCGTCCTGGCCGCCTTCCGGCACACCATCGACGACCTCCCGCCGGCCGCCCGCCGCCGGGTCGTCCAGTTCCCCGAGGTCGGGTTCGACCCGGCCACCTTCCACCCCGGCCCGGCCCGCCCGCCGGCCGACCGGGTGACCTTCCTATTCGCCGGCCGGCTGGTGCCCTACAAGTGCGCCGACGTACTGGTCGAGGCGTTCGCCCGGACCCCGGCCCTCCGGCGGCACCGGCTATGGGTGGTCGGTGACGGCCCCGAGCGGCCGGCCCTCGAAGCCGCCGTCCGGGCCCATGGCCTGGAAGGGTGCGTCGAGCTGCTCGGGTGGAAAACCCAGGCCGAGGTCGGAGACCTGCTCCGCCGGGCCGACGTGTTCGCCTTCCCGTCGATCCGGGAACTCGGCGCCGGGATCGTGGTCGAGGCGATGGCCTGCGGGCTGGCCTGTCTGGTCGTCGACTACGGCGGGCCCGGCGGGCTGGTCCGGGAAGGGGTCGGGGAGCGGGTCCGGCTCCAGCCGAAGGACGACATGATCCGGGAATTCGCCGGGCGGATGCTGGCCCTGGCCGGGGACCCGGCCCGGACCCGGGAGATGGGCCGGGCGGCCGCCGCCTACGCCCGGGACGAGTACTCCTGGGGCCGCCGGGCGGACAAGCTCCGCGGCGTGTACGAGTGGGCGGTGGCCCGGTCCGGGGCGAAGCCCGCCCCGTACGGCCCGGGGTAGGTCGACGGCCCCCGGCCCGGACGACGGGGGCGTCGCCCGGGGCGGGCCGGGTCAGGCCCGGGCCACCGCCAGGATGTTCTCACGGAACCGGGGGACGAGGAACAGCGGCTGGCCGAGGAAGTAGAGGGCCGCGAACAGCGGGTTGTTGGGGACGTGCCGGTATTGGCGGAGCCGGAACTCCGGGTCGCGGAGCCCGGCCCGGTCCATCTGGAACCGCAGACGCGGCACGTCGTACTCGATCACGTGGCCCCGGGCCCCGTCGCCCGGGGCCAGGAAGTGGTCGAAGATCGGCTTCCCGATCGCCGTGTAAACGACGTTCCGGAGCCGGTAGAAGTTCGGGGTCGTACAGATCAACAGGCCGCCGGGGCGGAGGCAGCGGCGGACCCGGGACAGGGCGACGTACCCGGGGATCGGCAGGTGCTCGATCACCTCGGAGAAGATGACCGCGTCGAACGTGCCCTCGAACGGCGGGTCCTCGGCGGCCAAGTTCCAGCGGGCGGTCTTCACCCCCCGGTCCCGGACGTACCCGAGGTGGTCCTCGGTCACGTCGGCCACGGTCGCGTCGTCGCCCCAGAGCACCTTGGCCAGCAGCGCGTGCTGCCCGCCGCCGATGTCGAGCAGCCCGGCCGGGGACGGGTCGGCCAGCCCGGCGTAACACCGCTGGACCTCTTCGTACCGGGCCCGGTACCGGGGGTAATAGCCCGGCGCCTCGTTGAACCGGCCGGGTACGATGTGCTTCTCATACTGTTCCCGGAACACGGTCCGGCTGAACGGGCGACTCATGTCTGGCTTCTACCGGGTCGAAGTTCCGACCGTTGGAATCAGCCCAACCGGGTGGCGGGTTGCAGATTTCATAGTACGCTTGGTCTCATCGGGAAAGGTCGGGGTTCCGGCCCGGGGCCGCGCGTTCCGCCCGGGGGTCGCATGAGTGGGGCCGAGGTGTCGGCCACAGAGCCGGACTGGGGGCGGGAGCGGCCGGCCCGCTTTTGGGACCCCGGGCGGCGGCTGCTCCGGACGATCCGCGGCTACCAGCGGTGCCGGCCGGGCCCCTTCGGCTCGGTGGCCCGGTGGTGGTGGGTGCTACGGCACCGGTTCTGGAGCGCCGTGAGTGGGGCCGACATCCCGCTGAACGCCCGGCTCGGCGGCGGACTCCTGCTCCCCCACCCGAACGGGGTGGTGATCCACCCGGCGGCGGTGATCGGGCCGAATTGCCTGATCTTCCAGCAGGTCACGATCGGGACCGGGCCCCGCCCGGGCGTCCCAACGATCGGCGGGCACGTCGACATCGGGGCTGGGGCGAAGGTCCTCGGCGGGGTGACGGTCGGTGACCACGCCAGGATCGGGGCGAACGCCGTCGTGACGGCCGATGTCCCGGCCGGGGCGACGGTCGCGACCCCCCCGGCGGTCGTCGTCGCCCTTCGCCCGGTGGCCGACCTGGAGGTCAGACCCGCGTGACCACAACCGCGGAACAGTCGTCGGCGGACGAGCCGGTCCGGATCTGGGGCGGGGCGTTCGTACCCTGGACCCTGACCCGGACCGTGGACGAGGTCGACCGGCTGGTCCGGGCCGGCCGGCCGAGCTACTTCGTCACCGCCAACGTTCACACCCTGATGGTGGCCGACGCCGACCCGCAGATGCGGGCGGCCCTGGACGGGGCGGCGTTCGTCCTGGCCGACGGGATGCCGATCGTCTGGGCGGCCCGCATGAAGGGCCGCCGGCTGCCCGGTCGGGTGGCCGGGGCCGACCTGCTCCCGGCGTTGTGCGAGCGGGCCGCGGCGAGTGGGCATCGGGTGTTCTTTCTCGGCGGTCCACCCGGGGTCGGGGAGGAGGCCGCCCGGCGGTTGACCGCCCGCTACCCGGGGTTACAGGTGGTTGGTACCGAGTCGCCACCGTTCCGCCCGCCGACCCCGGACGAGGAGCGGGAGCTGGTCGGCCGCATTCGGGCCGCCAAGCCCCACCTCCTGTTTGTCCTGTTCGGCCAGCCGAAAGGCGAGTTCTGGATCCGCCGCCACCTGCCGGCCCTCGGCGGGGTGGTCTGCACCCAACTCGGCGGCTCGCTCGATTTCGTCACCGGCCGGATCAGCCGAGCCCCCCGGTGGGCCCAGCGGGCTGGGCTGGAATGGGTGTTCCGGCTAGCGAACGAGCCCCGCCGGTTGGCCGGCCGGTACGCCCGGAATGCCTGGTTCCTGGCCCGGATGGTGGCGGCCGACCCGGCCGGGTGGTTAGTCCGCCGGTGGCCGGACGGCGGCCGGTCGGTCGGCCGCGGCCGGGTCGAACCCGGTGAGCCCGGCCGCCATTAGCAGGTACACTGGGTTGAGCATCGCGTTGGGCAGGCAGTCCACGGTCCAAAGGAGGACGACGACCGCGCACACGGCGGCCGGGGCCAAGGCCGGGGTGTGCCACTGGCGCGGGTCGGACCGGACGGCGAACCGGACGGCCGGTGCCAACAAGACGGCCCCGAGGGCCGCGAGCCCGACGACGCCCCGGTCGCCGAACACGATGATCCACAGCCCGTCCGTGATCGCCTGATCCCGCCCGCCGTCGTCGAACACCTTGTTCCGGCCCCACCCCCCCCAGCCGAAGTACGGCCGCCGGAGGGCCTTGTCGACCAGCAGGTCCTCGTTCTTCAGCCGGAACGCGAGTGACTGGGCCCGGTCGACCCCGACGGACTCGGTGACGACCTCGACCAGCCCGTCCCCGGACCACACCCCGGTCACCCGGGCGCCGACGTAGGCGGGCGGGACGGCGGCCAGGGCGAGCAGCCACCACCGGGACCCGGTCGACCGGGACAGCCAGAGGACGGCCCCCCCGGCTACCCCGAGGGCCACGGCCCCGGTCGACTTCACCAGCACCGCGGTCGGCACCAGGACCCAGGGCAGGTAGCCCGGCAGGCCGGCCGGGCGGCGGAGCCAGACGGCCGCGAGGGCGGCCACCGCCATGAACAGCCCGACGGCCAGCCCGTGCTGCATGAACACCATCGGCCGGTACCCGTCGAACCGGATGGTCTGGACGAAGTCGTGCTGGCCGTAACCGTACACCGTCGCGTGCAGGTTCGGGCTCATCCGCGCCTCCCACAGGCACAGCGGGGCGTACACCGCCCCGGCCACCACCAGCCCGACGGCCAGGTCCCGGAGGGCGGCCCGGTCGGCGAAGTAGGCCCGGCCGAGGAGGTACGGGAAGCCGTAGGTGACGACCTGACCCCACGCCTGGGACAGGGCGTCCCGGAGCGGCGGGCTGCCGTCCGGCGGGGGGTCGTTGGTCAGCACGGACGGGAGCGGGACCAGGCACCAGACGACCGTCGGCAGGTCGAACCACCGCGGGGCGACGGCGAACAGCCGGCCGGAGTCGTACAGCAGGGCGGCGAGGAGGGCCGCGTAGGGGATGGCGTGGTGCTTGTGGAGCTTGACCGGGCCGAGTTCGATCGACCCCCGGACCGCCTCCGGCAGGAACAGGACGCCGGACAGGACCGTGACCAACACCGCCCGCCGCGGCGGCAGCGAGGGGAACGCCGCCAACACGCCCACCACCCAGGCGACGATCACGTAGGGCGCGAGGTCCGGTGGCATGGTCCCCTCGCGTCGCTAGCCGACGACCAGCAGCCCGACGGCCGTCAGGCCGGCGGCCCCGGCCACGGCGGCCAGGTCGAGCCCGGGCGTCCACACCCCGTACCGGCGGTAGGCCACGGCGACCGCCACCGGGTAGGCCAGGACCGGGGCCGCCGCGTACCCGACGACCAGGCCCGGGACCCCGCCGGCGGCGCCGCCGACGAACATCCCGCCGACCGCGGCCGCCGCCCGGACGCCGGTGAGGACCATGTGGCGGAACGAGTCGCCGCGGGCCAAGACGATCGGGCTGAGGGTGGCTTCGATGATGGGCACCACCGTGCCCGCGGCCAGGACCCGCAGCATCCAACCGGCCTCCCGGTACTCGGCCGGGTACAGCAGGTCGACGACCCAGGGGGCGGCGACCACGGCCGCGGACACGGGCAACAGGGCCGCGGCCAGCACCGCCCGCCGCAGCCGGCGGAGCTTCGCCTCGACCTCCCCCGGCCGGTCCCCGCACAACTGGGCGTAGAGCGGGAAGAACACCCGGTTCGCCAGCAACTGGACCAGCTGCAAGACCGGCTGCGCCAGGGCCAGGGCCACCGAGTACACGCCCAGCTCGGCGGCCGTCGTGTAGAACCCGAGGACCAGCCGGTCGGCCGAGCCGAGCACGAACGACAGGGCGCTGGAGACGAACACCCACCGGCCGAACCTGGTCAGGGCAGCGACCGCGGGCCGGTCCCAGGCGAACCGGTTCCGGACGCCGCCCAGGACGACGTGGCTAAGAACCGCCTTCGCGGTCGTGCCGAACAGGCTTGCGAATACGAACACCCAGACCGATCGGAACACGACGGCGAGGCCGATCGTGACCGCCAGCGACCCGATCTGGGTTCCCAGGTCGAGCAGAACGACCCGCCCGATGTCCAGCTCCCGGCTGCGGGTGTACAGGGCGGTCGAGAAGAACCCCTGGGCGATCGCGCCGAGGCCGCTGACCGCGATCAGCCCGGCGAGTTCGGGGGAGTTGTAGAGCAGGGCCGCCGGCCAGGCGATCAGGGCCGCACCGACGGCCAGGAGCAGGCCGCGGACGACCTGGATCGTCCAGGCGGTGTTCAGGAAGGCCGGATCGGTCCCCCGCCGGTGGTGGACGATGCTCGGGCCGATCCCGACATCCGAGAACAGGTGGAGGCCGACCAGGAACGTCTGGACCAGGGCCATGAGGCCGAACGCCTCGGGGGCCAGCAGCCGGGTCAGGATGAGGTTGCTGCCAAGCCGGAGGGCCTGGGAGACGAAGTAGGCGGTGACCGTCCAGGCGGACGTGTGGAGGGCGAGTCGCCTGAGCGACCGAACGGGGGGCGAGACGGACGGGGTCACTTGGTTCGCCGCACTCACCCTCGACCTCGCGTTGGGCGGGCCATCAATCGGTTCCGGCTGCCGCGACCGGACCGGGCCGGTCTCCTCAACTTGGTTGAGGGCTACTTAACAGGCGTATCGATTACGCGGCAGGTACGGACGTACCGCTGCTGCTGGCGTGTCCGCCAAACGCGGGTCAGTTTCATCCGCAACCGGGAGATTAGACCGAAGTCTTTGGGGTCGATCGGGGCGATGGCACTCAGGTAGCCGGTCCGGTCTGGGCGGACGGCGGTAAGGGCAGGAACGAACCGATCGTAGCGGGCCGGGGATAACGAGTCGTGGTAGTGGACCGCGCGAACGTTGTTGTGGCGACTCGCGTAGATGTCGTTACTCGAAAGGTTATACTCCCAGGGTAGATCGAGGGCGCGGAGGCCAAGCTGCCGGGCCGCAGCCCCGAGGGCCATTTGCTCGTGCATGTAAATCCCCTCGGTCGAAGAGGTCAGCCGCCCGTCGAGGACGGCGTTGACGATGCGGGAGTACTCGGCTGCGAACCCGGTCGACCGCCGGTAGCACACCAGCCCACTGTTGTAATACGTACGCGCGGCCGCCCGCTCCCGGTGTGTCCGGACCCAACCTAACCGGGCGAAGTCGGTTCCGGCGACCCGGCAGTACTCCGCCCAATACTCCTCGAACCGACCTCCGGGCCCGGTCGAACCCATGTTCAAGTCACATGGGCAGGCGGCGAAATCGTACTCGTGCCCCAGCCGGAGTAACGGCAAGTCGTCCAACACTAGGAAGTCGTCATCGATCCAACACACGAAGGCCGTCTGCGCGACCAACTCAGCGTGACAGAATGACACAACCTTGTTTAGGAAGTTGTACCATCCGTACTTGACCGCCGGCCGCGCCCGCAAGAGCGTAATTTGGTAGGCATCGACTTGCCGTAGAGTCTCCCGTGACAGCGGCGGGCCCGGGCGAGGGATAACGAACACGACTGGGGCGTCGGCGAGCAGACCGCCGAACGTACGTAGGCTATCGACCATTCGGATCGCCCGCCGCTCGATGCCGCCGGCCTCGACCGCAGTTACAAAGGTGAGTTCACCCGCCATGAAAACCTCCCCGGCGATTCCGCTCAGCGGATGTAACCCACGCCCCACCCGCGCGGTCCGGTAACGAGGTAGTCGATCCGATTGCGGCGACGGCCCGGACAAGGCAAGCGCCCCAACCCCGGGCCGGGTCGGAGAAGACGGCCGCGACGTGGCTACAAGCGGCACGTTTTCGGCGGTAGAGATCGGGGTTGCCGATCAAATCTGTGAGCGCCCGGGCGTAGCCCCTCACATTGCCCACGGGTGCCAAGATGACGGCGTCGCCCAGATAATCCGCCGCCGGGCAGACATCCGTTGCCACCACCGGGCGTCCTGCCAGTACGCCCTCAATCGCTACTTTATTTAAACCTTCTGAAAAATTAACAGTAGTTGGAACAATTATTACGTGGCCGCCTTGGTACGCCCGGGCGAGGTCGGCCCCGGCGAGGTTCCCGTGCAGGCGGAACCGGCCCGTCAGCCCGGCTTCGGCGGCACGCCGCCGGAGGTCGGCCTCGGCTCCCCCCGTCCCGTAGATGTCGAATGTGATATCACGACCGGCGGCGGTTAGCTGCCGGGCCACGTCCAGCAGGTCGAACACCCCCTTGTGCGCCTCGATCCGGCCGGCGTACACGACGCGGAACGGCGGACCGGTCGGCGGGTCAACATCGGGGAACAAGCCCGGCCGGTAGACCGGGCCGAACACTAACTCCGGGGGGTGGGCCCGGCGGTAGTAGCCGTTCACCTGGCGGAGAACTTGGTGGGATACACACATGACTCGGACATCCGGCCGGCCGAACAGCAGGCCGTCCATCCGTCGGAGGACGGACTGTGCCCAAGACAAGCGGGCCCGCTGCGGCCACAGAGTACAATGCAGGGCCGGGATGACCGCGATACCGAACAGCGGCAGTGGGCTGAGTAGGTACCAGTGGGTGAGGTCCGAGGCGACCACAACATCGGCCCGGAACCGCACGGCCGACCATATCAAGCCGAGGACGTACCAGGCGCTCCGGAGGTGGTAGGAAATGCCCCGGGCGGCCAACGCCCGGTTCGGCCGGTGTTCGACTGTGAACTGGCCGTCGGTGACCCGTTCGACCCGCGGGTGGGACGAGATGACCAACGCCCGCCACCCGAACCGGCGGCAAACGTCGTAGAACTCGCTCGAGTACGTTTTAACGATCTGGGTGGGGTCCTCAACCCCCTCCTTCCAAGCCCGGAAGGTGCCGATCACGTCCCCGGGCCCGGCGGCGTAGCAAATCCGAAGCGGCCGCCGGCTTTTGGCCGGCGGGTCCGCCGGCCGATCCGGGTCGGGAGAAGGGCTGACACGGGAGGACGAAACACCCACTCAAGCACCACGTCGTTGACGTTCGGCCATCCGGGCACCACGCCGATGGATCGACCGGGTGTCCGGATGTGATTACGGCGACTTTCGGGAGGCGTCCGAGAGTCGGAGGTACTCCGCCCGTTCGGCCGGCAGGACCAGCGACCCGTCGCCCTTCAGCCCATCGGCCCTGGCCAGGGCCCGCTTGGCGTCGTCCTTCCGGCCGGCCTTCTCGTAGGCCGCCGCCAGGTGGACCAGCCGGGCCGCCGTCGGCTCCTGGTCGACCGCCTGCTCCAGGTCGGCCACCGCCTCCGCCACCCGCCCGGCCCCCAGCCGCAGCGCCCCCCGGGTGTCCAGCACCTCGGGCGACAGCCCGACCTGGTCGACCACCTTCTGCAAGACCGTCTCCGCCTCCCCGGCCGGCGACCCGGACAACACCAGCATATACGCCAGGTTGTTCAGCGCTGCCGGGCCGCCCCCGGCCTCGGCCGCCGCCCGGAAGGCGTCCGCTGCCGCCCGGTAGTCGCCCCGCCGGGCCGCCCACACGCCCCGCATCATCCCGGCCGGCCCCGGAACCTTAGTCCGGTCGAGTGCCCGGGTCAACTCCCCGCCGATCCGGTCCAGGTCGGTCGGGGTCAGGTCGGCCGGCCCGTAGCCGATCCCGACGAGCACCTCGGCCACCGCCAGCGCGTCGGCCGCGGTCGCCTTCTGGCAGACCTGGACCGCCTCCTCGGCCCGCCCCCGGCGGCCGAGGTACGCGGCCAGGGCCAGGTGGTCGGCCGGCCCCCCGGCCCCGGCCACCCGCCGGTGCAGCCGCTCGGCCTTGTCGAGCAGGTCGGCCCCGC
>JAIEQO010000335.1 GCA_019747655.1 Gemmataceae bacterium
GGTGGCGCTGGCGGCCGCCGGGGTCGGGTTCGCGGTGACCGCGGCGTACTTCCACGGGTTGCAGAAGGCGGCCCACCACCCGCCGCCGCCGGGCGCGGCGGCGGTGGGGGTAACGGCGGTCAACTTCCTCGGCCTCGCCGCCGGCCCCGTGACCGCCGCGATGCACCCCTTCGGGTACGACGGCCCGGCCGTGCTCGGGGTCGTCGTCACGGCCCTGGTCGCGGCCACCCTGGGCCTCCTCGCGGTCCGCCTCGGCCGGCCGGAGGAGCGGACCCGGGCGGTCCTGGCGGGCGGGCTGCTGGTGGGGTGGCTCGGGCTGGCCGGCGGGCTCGCGTACGGCCGGGCGGGCCTGGGCAACGTGCTCCTCGTCAGCCGGTACGTCACGCTGGCCATGCCGGTGCTGGTGCTGGCGTACTTCGTCTGGACGGCCCTCGGCGGCCGGGTCGGCGGCCGGGTGGTCCCCGCCGGGCTGGCCCTGCTGGCGGTCCTGACGGCCGTGCCGAACCACCGGCGCGCGTCGGCGGACGCCGGGATTCACGCGTCGCGGGTCCGGAAGGTCGAGCGGGAGATCCGGGCCGGGGTGCCGATCGGGTTCGTCGCCGACGGCAACCGGTACGTCCTGCCGCTCGAGCCGTGGCACTTCCGGCAGAGCATGGAGTTCCTCCGCGACCACGGCGTCCGGCCGTTCGCCGACCTCCGCCCCGACTCCCCCCTGTCCGCGACCGACCTGCCGTTCGCGGTGACCACGGAGGGCCCGGTCACCGAACAGGGTGGCTCGTTCGCCGTGGGGAGGGGGATCGGGACCGTCGTCCTCCGACTCCCGCGGCCGGTCCGGGCATACGCCCTCGCGCTGACCTACGAGGCGGTCAGCCCGGGCCCGCACCTGCCGGCGATGGTCAGTTGGGACGCCGGCGGCCGCGCCCCGCCGGCCCCGGGGAAGGGGGTACTCGACCAGCTGATGCCCACGGCCGGGCCGCTCACCACCCGCGTCCTCGTCGACGCCGAGGTCGACGCGCTGCGGCTGGACATCTGCGGCCCCGGCACCCGGATCACGCTCCACAAGCTCGCGGTCCTCGGCCGGACCGACTGACCCCGACTCGGGTTGACACCCGGCCCGCCCGTCGGGTACGCCACCGCGCCCCCGACCCCGTTCACGGGCCCGTCCATGCTCGGCCTGCTCCGGATGACCCCGCTCGGCCGGCTCGCCCGCCGGGCCCGTTGGACCGTGTCCCCGGCCGCCGGCCCGGTCGGGGTCGGGCGGTTGTCGGTCCGCGTCCCGCGGTCGGTCGTCGAGTCCGGCGTCCCGGCGGACTGGGTGGTCCGGGTCGAGAACCACTCCCGGCGGGTCTGGCCGGCCGCCGGCCCGGGCGCCGTCCGGGTCCGCCACCGCTGGGTGTCCCTGACCGGCCGGCCGTACGGGGAGCCGGCGGGCGTCCCGCTGCCCCGGACGCTCCTACCGGGCGACTGGGCCGACCTGGCCGTCCCGGTCGCCGGCCCGGCCGCCCCGGGCGACTTCTCGCTGGAGTGGGACGTGGAGGTCGGCGGGGCCCCGGCCGGCGGCCCGCTGGCCGAGGCCGTGCCCGTCCACGTCGTCTTCCCGCGGGCGACCGACATCGACTACCACCACGTCTTCCGCACCGCCGACCTGGCCGCCAACTCGTGGTGGGTGGTCGGGGCGTACCACTCGCAGGAGGAGTACAAGCGGTCGAGCGAGGCCCGCCGCGTGATGCTGGTCGGGCAGGGCCTGACCCCGGACTCGCGGGTCCTGGACATCGGGTGCGGGACCGGCCAGATGGCGATGGCCCTGGAGGGCTACCTGTCCGACCGCGGGGCGTACTACGGCACCGACATCGGCCGCGAGGCGGTCGAGTTCTGCCGCCGGACGTACCGCCGGCCGAACTTCGTGTTCGACGTGGGCGGGATGACCGCCGTCCCGTTCCCGGATGCCGCCGGGCCGCTCGACCTGGCCGTCTTCTTCAGCGTCTTCACCCACACGTTCGTGGACGAGTCGGCCCTCCTGCTGGCCGAGTGCGGGCGGCTCCTCGGCCCGCAGGGGGCGGTGATCGCGGACGTGATCGCGTCGCCGCTGGTCGCCCGCGGGGCCGGGCACCGCGGCGAGATGCGGGTGAACCGCGACCACTTCCTCCGGATCTGCCGGGCGGTGGGGTTCCAACCGAAGGTGATCGCTACCTTCCCGTGGGCCGCCGACGCCGAGCGGCTGCTGCTCCGGCTCGACCGCCGCTGACGCCGGCCGGCCGGTTCCGTTGAATGACGGCTGCCCCACCCCGAGGCGGCCATGCGCATCCTGCTGACCAACGACGACGGCATCTACGCCCCCGGGCTGCGGGCCCTGCGGGTCGAGCTACAGAAGCTCGGCGCGGTCACGGTGGTCGCCCCGGCCACCGAGCAGAGCGCGGCCGGGCACTCGGTCACGCTCCTCAACCCCCTCCTGGTTAGCGAAGTGTTCGAGGACGACGGCACCACCTTCGTCGGCTGGGCGGTCGAGGGCCGGCCGGCGGACGCCGTCAAATTGGCCCTGTTGGAGCTGCTCCCCGACCCGCCGGACCTGATCGTCAGCGGGATGAACGCCGGGTCGAACGCCGGCATCAACGTCCTCTACTCCGGCACCGTCGCGGCCGCGGTGGAAGGCGCGTTCTTCCGCCGCACGGCCATCGCGGTGTCGCTGGAGTACGACCAGAAGATTCGTGACTTCGCCGCCGGGGCCCGGCACGCCCGGCACGTCATCGAGCAGATCGTCGCCCACAAGCCGGCCGACGGGTCGCTCTTCAACGTCAACATCCCGGTGCTGGAGCGTGGGCCGATCCGGGGGGTGAAGGTCGTCCCGCAGAACAGCAGCCCGTACCAGGAGAAGTTCGACCGGCGGGTGAACCCCCGCGGCCGGACCTACTTCTGGGCCGGCCCGGACTTCCTGTGCCCGAACCCGACCCCCGGGACTGACGTGGAGGGGCTGGCCGACCAGTACATCACCGTCACGCCCCTGAAGTTCGACCTGACGGATCAGGCACGGCTGGCCGAGATGAGGGGGTGGGAGTGGAAGGTGGGGTGACGACGGGCCAGGGGTTCGCACCCCTGGCTACCAGCGATCGCCACTCCGCGGCTCCGGGCGGTCGGGATGTCTTGAGTCCCGGAGGGACGACCGATCGTAGCCAGGGGCGCGAGCCCTGGCCCTCATTCCTCGGTCAGCCGCTTCCGCCGGAGTTGGTGGTGGTAGTGCTGGGCGAACCGGTGGGCTTCGTCCCGGACGTACTGGAGCAGCCGCAGGGCCGCCGAGTGCCGGCTGAGCTTGATCGACTCGCTCTCGCCCGGGCGGAAGATCTCCTCTTCCTGCTTGGCCAGCGAGATGACGCACGGCGGGTCAATTCCGAGGGCCTTGAAGGCCGCCACCGCCGCGTTCAACTGCCCCTTCCCGCCGTCGATCAGCAGGACGTCCGGGAACACCTCGTCCTCGTCCCGCAGCCGCCGGAACCGCCGGCTGACCACCTCCCGCATCGACGCGAAGTCGTCGACCTTCTCGACCGTCTTGACCTTGAACCGGCGGTAGCCGTTCTTGAACGGCAGCCCGTCCAGGAACGACACGAGGGAGGCGACGGTGTCGGTCCCGCCGAGGTGGGCGATGTCCATCCCCTCGATCGTCCGCGGCGTCTTGGCCAGGCCCAACACCTTCCGCAGCCCGTGCAGCCCCTTCTTCGGGTCGATCGGGGAGACGGACGGCTGGATGTCGGCGTCGGCCTCGCCGCGGAGGGCGAGCTTCTGAAGCGCCGCGATTTCGTCCCGGACCCGCCGGGCCTTCTCGAAGTTCAGGGCCTCGGCGGCGGCGTTCATGTCCGCCTCCATCCGCCGGATCAGCTTGGCCTTCTTCCCTTCGAGGATGAAGATCAGCTTCTTCACCTGCCGCCGGTACTCCTCCCGGCTGACCCGGAAGTTACACGGGGCGGTACACCGGCGGATGCTGGCCAACAGGCACGGCCGGAACCACCGCCAGCGGTCGTCGGCCGACTTGATGTCGAGCTTGCAGGTGCGGAACTGGAACACGCCTTGAAGGACCTGAACGGCGGCCCGGAGGCTCTTGGCGCTGGTGAACGGGCCGTACAGCCGGACGCCCTTCCGCCGCGGCTTGCGGGTCACTTCGACCCGCGGGTACTCCTCCCGGGTGCGGATTTGTAGGTACGGGTAGGTCTTGTCGTCCTTCCGGTCCTTGTTGAACTTGGGCTGGTGCAGCCTGATCCACTCGGCCTCGTACAGCAGTGCCGCGATGTCGTCCTCGGTCTCGATGAAGTCGATGTCGGCGACCAGCCCGATCCAGTCCCGGATGCGGGCGTCCTTGTCGGCGGCCGCGAGGAAGTACGACCCGGCCCGGGCCCGGAGGTTCTTGGCCTTGCCGACGTACACCACCGCCCCGCCCGCGTCCTTCATCAGGTAGACGCCCGGCGTCCGGGGGAACGTCCGGACCTTCTCGGCCGGGGTCATCCGGGCGGCGGCCTCGGCGGGCGGGGTGGTGTCGGGCATAGCGGATACCATGACGACGTGCGGGCCCCGCTATTTTAGCCCCGGGCCGGCGAATAACCCACCCGACCGGTTCAGTGGCACAGGCCTCCGGCCTGTGAGCACAGGCCGGAGGCCTGTGCCGCCGGGGACAGAGATCCGATGAGCATCTTCCGGGTGAAGACGACCGAGTGCCGGGTCGGCGTCGTCGGGCTGTACAACTCCGGCAAGACGGTCCTGCTCACCTCCCTCATCAACCACCTGCAAGACCACGACCACGACCGCTTCCCGCTCGGCGGCCGCGACACCAAGCTGCGGAAGTTCGTCGCGCTCCCGCCCGACGACGGCTGGGAGGCGTTCCCCTACGCGGCCGCCCGGGACGCCCTCGTGACCGGCGGCCGGTGGCCGGGCAAGACCCGCGACCGGTCGCAGTTCGCCTGCCGGTTCGAGCGGTCCGACTGGCGGTTCAGCGACTGCCTGCTGAAGCTGTACGACCTGCCCGGCGAGCGGATCGCCGACGCCGCTATGCTCGGCCGGGACTTCGCGGCGTGGTCGGACCACGTCCACGGGCAGCTCGCCGCCGACGCCGGCACCCGGGCCCACTACGGCCCGTTCCTCGACGCCCTCGGCCGGGTCGACGCCCCCGAAGCCGACCTCCTCCGGGCCTACAAGCTCGGGCTGGCCCACCTGATCCTGAACTTCAAGCCGCTGGTGTCGCCGTCCGCGTTCCTGCTCGACGCCAAGGGCCAGCCGGCCCGGCCGGACACACCCGAGGCCCTGGCCGAAGGGCGGTTCGCCGGCCTCGGCCCGGGCCAGGAGTTCGCCCCGCTGCCGGCGTCGGTCCGGTCCGCCCGCCCCGACCTCGCGGCCCTCTTCACCTCCCGCTACGACGAGTACGTCGACCGGCTCGTCCGCCCGGCCATCCACGCCCTCAAGTCGTGTACCGCGCTGGTGGTGATGGTCGACGTGACCATGCTCCTGGCCGGCGGGGTCGGGATGTACGACGACACCCGGCTCATCGTCCGCGACCTGCTCGACGTACTCTCGCCCGGCGAACACCCGGTCTTCGGGCCGCTCGCCCGGGGGCTGAGCACCCTGCTTCTGCCACACCAGCTCCGGCCCGGATGGATCACCCGGCTGGCGTTCGCCGCCCCGAAGCTCGACCTCGTCCACCCGTCTGACCGGGACCGGATGCTCGTCCTGGCCCGGCGGATGGTCGAGCGGTACGCCGACAGCCGGGACGGCCTGCGGTTCGAGTTCTTCAACCTGTCGTCGGTGGTGTCGACGAAGCCGCTGCCGGTGGAGAACGGCCGGCGGTTCCTGGTGGGCGTGCCGTTGCGGGACGCGGACGGGAAGAAGGTGCCGCCGGGGCCGGAGCAGCGGTTCGGGGTGAGCGGCCTACCCGACGACTGGCCGGCCGACTGGCGGCCGGGCGAGTACGCCTTCCCGGACGTCTACCCGCGGATGCCGCCGCGGAAGGACTACCCGCCGGAGCAGATCAACCTCGACCGGCTCGCCAGTTTCGTCATCGATTAGCAAGCGTAAAGGCGTGGCGGAGCAGCCCGGGCAGCGCGAACGGCACCAGGACGACGAGGCTGACGACCAGCCAGACGAGCGCGCTGCGGAGGGCGAAGACCACCTTCCGCCAGGCGGCCCCGTTCACGTGGTAGAGCCGAGCCAGGACGAGCGAGTAGAAGGGCGCCCCGAAGACGAACGCGACCGACACCAACGACGATTCTCCCGGCAGCCAGAACATCCCCGCGGTCATCAACAACGCCGGGCCGCCGAGCAGCGGCGCGCAGATGGCCCAGACGTAGGCCAGGCTCATCGGCCAATCCTGGCACTCGTTGAACGTCGGCTGTCGGGTCGGGCGGCCGGCTGTCGCGGGTGGGTCGGTGGTCACGGTCGGGTTACGAATTCGGTGGTGTTGAACAGCACCGCGCACAGATCGGCGAGTGCCCGAGTCCGGACCTCGGCGTCGGTGAGCGGCACGCCCGCCGCGAACAGCGACCGGGTCGGGCGGGCGTCACGGATCACGACCCCCTGCCCTGCCAGAAATTCCCGCCCCAGCTTCGTCTCGGCGTCGGTCGGCGACCGGCCGAGCGTCCGACGGTACATGGCGGCGAGCTGCTTCGCCGGGTCGTCGCCGGCCTCGCGGACCAGCGACCGGGCCATCGCCAGGCCCTGCTCGTGGACGAACGGCCCGTTCATCAGGATCAGGGCCTGCGGGGCAAACGTGCTGACCGGTCGGTCGGCGCACGAGTTCAGCGTGTCCGGCTGGTCGAACGCCTCGAACAGGGGCAACCGGACGTTCCGCTTGGCCAGCAGGTAGATCGACCGGCGGACGTGCTCGGTCGCGTCCGGCGTCACCGGCCAGAGGCCGTCCGGCTCGCCCTCGGTGAAGATCAGGTCGTACACCTCGGGTTCGAGCGGCACCCGGACCGACGGCCCGCCGGCCTTCCGGTTCAGCGACCCGGCCGCCGCCAGGATCGAGTCGCGGAGTGACTCGGCTTCCAGCCGCCGCCGGGGCATCCGGCTGAACAGCTTGTTCTCCGGGTCGTCGGGCCGCGGGGCGGACGCCTGCCGGTAGGCGGCACTCGTCACCATCAGCCGGTGCATCCGCTTGAGGGACCATGCTTTCGGCGAGCGGGGGGCGTGAGCCCCCTGATTGCCGGATTTATCAGGGGGCTCACGCCCCCCGCTCGCCAGGACGGTCGGCTCGACGAGTTCAGCGGCGAGCCAGTCGAGCAGTTCGGGGTGGGTCGGCCGGTCGCCGCGGGTGCCGAAGTCGTTCGGGCTGCCGACGATCCCCCGGCCGAAGTGGTGCTGCCAGAGCCGGTTGACCATCACCCGGGCCGTCAGTGGGTGGTCGGCCCGGGTCAGCCAGCGGGCGAGTTGCGTCCGCGTCTTGACCTCGGCGTCGGCCGAGACCAGCACCCGCGGGGCCGCCGGGCCGACCACGCCCCACTTGTGCTTGGTGCTGCCCCGCTTCAGGACGTGCGTCTTGGGCTCCCCGTCGTTCTTGATCGCCCACGCGGCCGGGGCCGGCGGCGGCATCTTGGCCTCGATCGCGTGCAGCGTCTCGCGGATCGCCGCCCGCTCGGCCCGGAGGTCGGCCGGCAGGGCGTCGAGCACCTCGTCCCACCGCACCTGCAACAGCGTCCCGGCGTCGGCGGCCAGCTTCTTCTGCTCGGCCGTCCGCTTCTCCTTCGGCGTGTCCAGCGCCTCCCGGTACTTCGGCTCCAGGGCCGCCCGCTTGGCCGCGGTCAGCTTCTCCCGGACCGGGGCGTCGATCTCGGCCACCCGCTTCTTGAGCGGCGCGGCCTCCGCCTCCAGCGCGGCCACGGCCTTCTTCCGGGCTTCCTTCTCCTCGTCGGTGGCGAGGTTCACGTCGGCGTACTTGGTGCCGGCGAAGTACGCCTGGAGCCGGTAGTAGTCGCCCTGGCTGATGGGGTCGAACTTGTGGTCGTGGCAGCGGGCGCAGCCCATCGTCAGCCCGAGGGCGGCGGCCCCGAGGCCGTTGACCATCTCGGTCAACAGTTCCTGCCGAATCATCTCCTGGTCGAGGTTGCCGCTGACGACGTGGATCGGGCCGCAGCGGTGCATCCCGGTCGCCGCCCACAGGTCGGCGGCCTCCCGCGGCTCCTTCCCGGCGGCCAGTTCGTCGCCGGCCACTTGCTCGGTCAGGAACACGTCATACGGCTTGTCGGCGTTGAAGCTCCGGACGACGTAGTCCCGATACCGCCAGGCGTGCGGCCGGTCGCCGTCCATCTCGTAGCCGTTGGACTCCGCGAACCGGACCACGTCGAGCCAGTGCTGGGCCTGCCGCTCGCCGTAGTGCGGCGACGCCAGGAGCCGGTCGACCACCCGCTCGTATGCATCGGGGCGATTGTCTTTGAGGAACACATCGACCTCGGCCGGGGTCGGCGGCAGCCCGGTCAGGTCGAGGGTGACGCGGCGGATGAGGGTGAGCCGGTCGGCCTCCGGCGACGGCTCCAAGCCCTTCTCGGCGAGCTTGGCCCGGACGAACGCATCGATCGGGTTCGTCGTGGCGTCCGGGACCGCTGGCCGCTTCACCGGCTGGTACGCCCAGTGGGCCCGGTCCGCGGCGGTGATGTCCGGGTCCTCGTAGTCGGCGCCGCGGACGGCCGGGACGGCGGCGGCGAGCGCGAGGGCCGCGAGCGGTGCGAGGCGGGACATGCCGGGGTGGCTCCGGTGGCGGGCGGGTGCCACTAGTCTACCGGAACCGCCGGCCCGGGCTCAAGCATCGGGCGAAGACGAAAAAGGCGGGCACGCGGATGACGCGGATCGGAGCGCGGATGGAACGCGGATCAGAGTTTTCGACAGGACAATAAGATAAGCCAGGATGAAGACCGAACACCAAGTTGTCCTTATCTCGTCGATCCTGTTATCCTGTCCAAATTCTTTGTTTGCTCTGCGGTGATCCGCGTCATCCGCGTTCGATTGCACCCTTCCGTCGGGTCTAGCCGACGAACACCCCGAACGCCCGGCCGGGCTCGTCCGGCGAGGCGAACTCCGCCG
>JAIEQO010000154.1 GCA_019747655.1 Gemmataceae bacterium
GCCGCGAGCCGGTCGCAGCACGCCGGGCAGTCGGCCAGGTGCCGGCCGACGGCGTCGAGTTCGGCGTCGTCCACCCGCCCGGCCGCGAAGGCGGCGAGCCGGGCCGGCGACGGGTGGTCTGTGTCGTGGGCGGTCGTGGGCGGTGGCGGTGGTCCGATGAGGTGAAAGCGGCGGCCGGCGGCCGGACCTTACACGAAGCGGGTCTGGTGGCACAGGCATTCCTGCCTGTGCGTCGGGCGGCACAGGCAGGAATGCCTGTGCCGCCAGGCCGGTCAGTCGATCAGCCCTTCGGCTTCCTTGCGGATCCGCTGGAGCACCCGCGACTTGGCGACGTACACCGCCCCGACCGACATCCCCAGCTCGGCGGCCACCGCCGCCCCCGGGGCGTCGTCCAGGGCCAGCCGGCGGAAGGCCGCCAGGGTGGCCGGCTCGAACTCCTCCCCGACCGCGTCCAGCAGGCACCGCAGGACGTACCGGTCGTGCTCCTCGTCCCACCGCCGGCCCAGCTCGCTGTCCGGGTCTTCGAGCTGCGACAGGTCGAGCCCGCCGGCGGCCCCGCCCCGCCCCGCCGCCCGGAAGTAGTCGAGCGTCCGGTGGCAGGCGATCGTCCGCAGCCACGCCCGGAACGCCCCGACCCGGCCGGAGTGGGTGAACCCGGGCAGGCTCTGGACGACGTTCAGGAGGACCTCCTGGACCAGGCCGTCGACCTCCCCGGCCGGCACCCCCTGGCGGCGGAGCCAGCCGACCAACAGCGGCCGGTACAGGGTGGTCAGGGACTCCCACGCGGCCGGGTCGCCGGCCTGGGCCCGGAACAGCAGGCTCCGGCGGGTCGCGTCGGCCGGCGGGTACGACCGCTCCGGGGCCGTCCCATCCGCGGCCGGCCGGTCGGGTGGCTCGCCCGTCGTCACGCCGCCTCCGAATCTTGAGCGATTTCCTGTAAGGATACCGCCCCCCCGGCCGCTTTCCTACCGCCGCCCGAGACTCGTCCCCACCGCACCCGGACGCAGGTTCCGATGACGATCCCCACCCGCCGCCCGAGCTGGGTCCGCCGCGTGTTCGGCCGCTCCCCCGCCGCCCCGCTCCGGCGGCCCCGCCGGCTCGGCTGCGAGCGGCTGGAGGACCGGGTCAACCCGGCCGACCCGGTCGTCACCCAGGTCGACTACGGCGGCCTCCGGTTCGTCGCCTCGAGTAACTTCGTCGCGGACGCCAACGGCGACTACTCCGCCGACGAGGGGACCGTCTCGATCGGCTACACCCCGGCCGCCGCCGAGGCCTTCCGGCCGCTCATCCAGGCCAAAGTCGAGTCGGCCCCCGGGAAGGTGTTGCTCTATAACGCCACCAACCCGACCCAGTTCAACTTCTCCTTCGCCACGGTCGAGCTGCTGCCCGGCGGGACGCCGGGGGTGCCGATCCCGTTCTTCGAGCCGCAGACCAGCGCCGCCCCGCCCATCAAGATCGCCGACCTGATCGGCACCGGCGGGGAGGCCCTCGACCAGAAGTGGGCCTTGCCGGTCCCGGTGGCCGGGGTGCGCGTCCAGTCCACCCTCCTCCAGTTCACGAACCCGAACGGCGGGGACACCTCCGACGCCCAGGCCAGGGTCCAGGGGAAGGCCACGTTCGAGGACATCGAGCTCTTGTCCGGGCTCGGGCTGGAGGCCGACGTCAACGGCACCAACTACCTCATCTCGGACAGCACCGGGATCAACGTCACCGGGGCGAGCATCACCAAGACGTGGACGTTCGACGGCGTCACCGTGGCCGGCTCCATCACCGTCGGGTACGACCGGCCGACGAGCACGTTCACCATGGGCGGCGGGGTGACCGTCACCAACACCCCCGAGCCGGGCGGGAAGGCGGCCCTGAACAACCTCGGGGCGAACATCGTCGCCTCGATCACCGACGGGGTGCTGAGTCAGTTCGAGTTCAACGTCACCGGGTCGTTCACCCTGTTCGAGACGCTGACCGTCTCCACCATCCCGACCAGCCCACTCTTCTTCGAGTACAAGCTCCCGAGCGCGACCGACCCGTCCAAGTACTTCCGGATCGGCGGCGGGCTCCAGCTCCAGTTCAGCGGGCAGACGATCGCCGCCGACTTCGGCACCGAGGCGGCCCCCGGCATCGTCATCACGAACGGCCGGCTCACGTCCCTCGACGCCACCTTCTCGGCCGACCTGAAGGTCAAGGGCGTCACCCTCCAGACCGACCCGGCCCCGAACGGGCTGGCCCTGACGTACCAGCCGGCGGCCCCGGCGTCCGGCGGGAACCCGGCCACCCCCAGCCAGTTCGTCATCTCCGGCGGCCTCACCCTCGGGGTCGCCGGGCAGACGATCAAGGCCAGCCTGGGGACCGCCGCCGACCCGGGGTTCACCATCGTCGGCGGCAAGCTGACCGAGCTGAACGTCGGCCTCGCCGCCAGCATCAACGCCTTCGGCCTGAAGCTGAACATCGGCACGACCGGCGACCCGGCCACCGTTAAGTGGGTTCCGGCCGACGACTCGTTCAACATCACCGGCACGTTCATGGCCGACTTCAAGGTGTTCCAAACCCGACTCGTGCTCGGCGGCCAGCCCCCCCCGAGCCCGCCCCCGGCCTCCCCGCCCCCCCCGCCGCCCGCGGACAACGCCAAGGGGCTGTCCATCGTCAACGGCAAATTGTCCGTCCCGGCCGGCGGCCAGATCGTGTTCGACATCCAGGACGCCGTGCTCGGGCCGGTCGAACTGAAGGACATGCAACTCACCTACACCGCCCTCACCGGCGGCGGGGTCGACGTCGACGTGGCGGCCGCCCTCGCCCTACCCGGCGGGTGGACGGCGGCCGGCGAGTTCGACCTGATCAAGGAGGCCGACGGGCTGGTCAAGCTGCACACCATCTCGGTCGACCTGTCCCCGGCCGCCGGGGAGATGCCGATCGGCGACACCGGGCTGTCGGTCGTCGACATCGCCGTCAAGGTGACGAACATCGACACCCCGTCCCAGATCGTCGTCACCGGGGACGTGGCGGTGGTCTGGGGGGAGGCGATCACCCTGCTCGGGACGCCGAACGTGTACCTGTTCCGGGCCCAGGGGAACGTCCTGGCCGGCGCCGGGGAGTTCGTCCTCGACTGCCAGGCCCAGTTCGGGGCGTACCCGCCCGACGGGGCCGGGAACACCTGGCAGGGGCTGCTCGGGCAGGGGGACGCCAAGCTCACCCTCGACTGGGCCGACGACTACTACGCCCTGCACGCCGAGGTCGACGGGCTGGCCGGGATCTTCAACATCGAGGGCGACTTCGTGTTCGAGTCCGGCCGGGAGATCGCCATCCTGGCCGAGGCCGAGGTCGTCGTCCCCCAGGAGGTCCCGTTCATCGGCGGGGACACGATCGGCGGGGTCGGGTTCTTCTTCCAACACGTCTTCGCCCACGACACCACCCCGGCCTCGACCACCTTCGCCGCCTGGGTCGACGTCCACATCATCTGGTCGTTCACCGTCGGGTTCGAGCTGGACTACGACGCCTCCGCGAAGCCCAGCTTCAGCCTGATCGGCGGCGACCGGGTGGCCCAGTTCGAGCAGGACGTGGCCCCGCCGGTGAACCAGAACTACACGTTCACGTCCACCTTCACCCGCGGCCCCGGCGCCGGCCAGCTCGCCCCCGGGGCGACCTCGGCCGTCTTCGGGGTGGACTGGTCCAAGTCGGCCGCCGGGGTCGGGCTGAACGGCCCGCCGACGTTCTCGGTCGTGAAGATCGTGAACGGCGACGCCGGCGACCCGATCACCCAGGACCAGTTCGCCGCCAACGGCATCTCGTTCGTCACCGACAGCAACTTCAACACCCCGACCTCGAAGGCCATCCAGGTGGTCGGCTCGACGGCCGACGAGTACGCCCCGCTCGGGGCCGACTACAAGCTGCTGGTGACGTTCAACACCGTCGGCGGCAACCCGTTCCCGAGCTACCCGTCGACCACCGCGGCCGACGTGCTGCTCGTCGAGGCCACGGCCCACGTCCCGGTGCCGTCGTTCGGGCCGGCCGGGGCGACCAACCCCGTCCCGCCGACGGTCCCGGCCGGCAGCCCGTCCGCCGCCTTCCCGGTGGCGGTGTCCGGGAACATCGATGAGGCGTTCTTCAACCAGGCCCAGGTCACCCTCTACCGGATCCGGCAGTCCGATCCGTTCCAGCGCGGGGTGAAGGTCGGGTCGGCCCAGGTCACGCCGACGAACGTGGCGGTGCTGGCCGTCGACGCCGGCGGGTCCGGGGGGGCCGGCGGGTTCGCCGCCGACGGGTACGTGACCGGCGGGGCGGAGGTCAATCTGGGCACCACGATCGACACCACCCACGTGGTCAACCCGGCCCCGGCGGCGGTCTACCAGAGCGTCCGCAGCTCCGCCGGGGGGGAGTTCACCTACACCCTGCCGGGGCTCGCCGCCGGCCGGGCGTACACGGTCCGGCTGCACTTCGCCGAGATCGGGGTCGGCGGCGTCGGCCAGCGGAAGTTCCACGTCGACATCAACGGCACCCGGGTGCTGACCGACTTCGACATCGCCGCCGCCGCCGGCGGGGTGAACACCGCCTACGCCCAGTCCTTCGCCGCCACGGCGGACGCGAACGGCCAGATCGTCGTCGCCTTCCGGAACGGCAGCCTGCAGACCGCCATCGTGAGCGGCATCGAGGTGTTCACGGGCCCGGCCGGGGTCAACTGGACGGCCACCTTCAACGCCCCGGTCGAGGGGCTGTACCCGGAGCCGTACGTCTACTACGCGGTAGTGGACGACGGGTCGAACCCGCCGGTCCAGTCGGCCCTGTCGGCCCCGGTGACGCCGGCGTTCGCCGTCCAGGGGACCGTCAAGAACCAGAACGGCGACCCCGAGGCCGGGTGGTCGGTCTACCTCGACTACAACGGCAACAACCAGTACGACCCGTCCGAGCCGCTGACCACCACCAACGCCGGCGGGTTCTACTCGTTCGCCCCGGCCTTCCCGAACTCGCCGGGGGTGGGCCCGGTTCCTGTGAACACGCCGGTGTCCGTCCGACTGCTCGTCCAGGGGCCGCAAAACTACGCCCCGGTGACGATGCCGGCGGCGACGTACACCGGCTCTGCGGCCGCGGTCGCCAACTTCGCCTTGCAAGAGTTTTCCGCCATCAAGGGGACGGTGTTCATCGACCGGAACAGCGACGGGGTGAAGGACGGGGACGCCGGGGCGGCCGGGGCGGTGGTGTACCTCGACCTGGACGGCGACGGCCAGCGCGATCCGTCCGACCCGACGGCGATCACGGACACGAAGGGCAACTATACGTTCGGCGGGGTGGCGGCCGGGGCGTACACGGTCGCCCTCGACCCGCTGTCGCTGGCCGACACCACCCCGACCCCGGCCTACGTCGTCCCGGCCGGCACTGCCGGCAACCTCGCCACTGCCGGGGCGGCCGGGATGACGTTCGCCGTTACCAAGCCGGTCGTCGTCTCCAGCCTGGGCGTGTTCGACAGCGGCGGGGACGGGTTCTCCGGCCCGCTGACGGTGACCCTGTACGACGCCACCACCCGATCCGCCCTGGCCACCCTGACGTTCACCCCGGCGGCCCCCGGCACCCTCGTGGGCGGCACCCGGTTCCTCCCGCTGGGCACGCCGCTCACCCTGCTCCCCGGGTTCCAGGGGATGATCGTGGCGGCCGGGTTCACCGCCGCCGACCCGATGTACAACGCCTACTACGCCAACCCCCAACTGCCGGCCGGGACGACCGCCGGCGGGCTCGGCCGGCTCACCTTCGGCCACGGGTGCTACGGCCCGGCCGGCAGCTTCCCGACCACCCAGGACTCGTCCACCTACCCGAACCCGTACGCGGCCGGCAGCTTCCTGTTCGCCGCCCCGCCCTGGCAGCAGACCAGCCCGTCGCCGCGAGCCCGGACGGTGACGGTGGCCGGCGGCGGGTTCTCGCTCCAGGAGGGGAACGACTCCGGCGCGCTACCGCCGGCGGTCGTCTCCGGCACCGTCACCGGCCACGGGTACGTCAACGGCCGGCTGGCCGCCGACGCCACCCCGCAGGCCGGGGTGACGGTCAACCTGCGGGCCGACCGGCTCGTGGTGGCGTACGCCGGCGGGCCGGGGGCGGGCCACTTCGCGTCCGACGGGCAAGGGCCGGTTAACTCCGCGCCCTTCACCAACCCGGCCGCCATCGACACCTCCCGCGTGACCGACCCGGCCCCGCAGGCGGTCTACCAGGCCGGCCGGTACGCCCCGGCCGGGCAGAACTCGTTCATCGACTACCTGCCCGTCCCGGCGGCCGGGCGGTACACCATCCGGCTGCATTTCGCCGAGCCGTCGTGGCGGGCGGCCGGCCAGCGGGTGTTCCACGTCGACGTGAACGGCACCCGGATGCTGACCAACTTCGACGTGTACGCCGCCGCCGGGGACGTGAGCACGGCCTACGTGGCCGAGCTGACCGTCGATGTCGACACGGCCGATTCGATCGCGGTGGCGTTCGTCCGCGGCCCGGCCGGCGACCCGTTCATGAACGGCATCGAGCTGCTCCAGCCGGGGGCGGTGGTCGCCACGACCACCACCGACGGGGCCGGGAAGTACTCGTTCACCACCTACGTCCCCGGCCGGTATGTGGCCCAGGTGGTGCCGCCGGCCGGGTGGCGGCAGGTCGCCCCGTACCACTCCGACCTCCAGTTCGGGGCCGGCACCGCGCTCCCGGCCGCGGCCGGCGGGGCCCAGGCGGTGGCCGCCGACTTCGACGGGGACGGGTTCGTCGACGTGGCGACCGTCGGGGAACCCGACCTCGGCAGCCCGGGGGTGATCTGGGTCGGCTACAACGGGCAGGACGGGACGTTCGGCCGGCCCGACTCGCTGACCGTCCCGGGCCTGACCTACGTCATCGCGCTCGCGGCCGCCGACCTGAACGGCGACGGCCGGCCGGACCTGGCCGTCCTCAACCAGGCCCAGCAGGGCACCTCGCCGTACACCCTGGACGCCTACCTGAACACCGGGTCGGCCGCCCCCGGCCGGCGGTTCCAGTACGTCCCGAACTGGTGGGCCGTGCCGGCGGCCGTGCAGGGCCAGTCCGTCGCCGACCTGACCACCGCCGACCTGAACGGGGACGGGCGGGCGGACCTGCTGGTCAGCGTCGGCTTCCTGGCCACCGTCAGCCCGGGGTCCGTCGTGGTGCTGGTCAACGCCGACCGGCCGGGCGACCGGACGGCCGCCGCGTACCCGCTCCCGGCCAACTCCGACAGCCGGTACAACGCCGGCGGGCTGGCGGTCGCCGACCTGAACGCCGACGGCCACCCGGACGTGGTGGTCAACAGCGGCCGGGCCGACCTCGACTACGACGACCAGTTCAACGCGGCCTTCGGGGACGGCACCGGGGCCCTCGGCGGGTGGACCTCCTACTCCGTCCCGGTCGGCGGCTTCACGGGGGGCGCGGCGGCCGCCGACGTGAACGGGGACGGGGCGGCGGAGGCGGCCGTCATCAACTTCTGGGAGGACACCAGCGGGTCCACCGCCGGGGCCAACGTGTACCTCGGGATCAACCGCGGGGACGGCGTCCTCGACGTGAACCTGAAGCGGCCGTTCGCCAGCACCGACGGCGGGCTCGCCCCCCCGCCGGCCGCCAAGGTCGTCCTCCGGGACGTGGACGGGGACCTCCGCCCGGACCTCGTGGTGCTGCTGTCGAACCGGGTCAGCCGGGCTTCGGGGGCCGACCGGGTGCTGGTCTACCTGAACTCCGGCTCGGCCCCGTACTTCGACCCGGCGAACCCGGTCGTGGTGCCGATCCCGGGCGGCGGATCGACGTTCATCGCCGAGGACCTGGCCGTCGCCGACTTCACCAACGACGGGCTGGCCGACCTCCTGGTCCTGAGCTTCGGCGGCGCCTTCCTGATCACCAACACCTCGCCGCCGGGTCAGCCGGGGGTGGCGTTCGGCCTGGCGGCCGGCGGGACCGCGGCCGGGAGCGACCTGGTCATCGCCCAGGACGCGGGGGCCGCGACGGTCCAGGGGGAGGTGTTCGAGGACACCAGCCGGAACAACCGGCGGGACGCGGGCGAGGCCGGCCGGGCCGGGACGTTCGTGTTCGCCGACCTGAACCGGAACGGCCGGTACGACGCCGGCGAGCCGCACACCACCACGATCGCCCGCGGGCTGTACGCCCTGTCGGGGCTGGCCCCCGGGGCGTACTCGGTCGGCGTACACCCCGAGGACGGCTGGCACCCGACCGCGTTCGCCGAGGTGACGGTCGGCGGGTCCGGGCCGGCCCGGGCCGACTTCGCCCGGGTCCGCCGGCTGCTCGGGGACATCGGCCCGCAGACGGTCCGGGTCGGGGACCGGTTGGCGGTGACGGTGCCGCGGACGGGGGCGGCCGGGGCCGGGCTGGTGTTCAGCCTGGAAGGGGCGGTGCCGGCCGGGCTGACCATCCACCCGGCGACCGGCCGGCTGGAGTGGTCGCCGACCGCCGCCCACGCCGGCACGCACGTCGTCACCGTCCGGGTCCGCGACCCGCTCAGCCCGTCGTTCACCGAGACCCGGACGGTCACGGTCGACGTGACCGCCCCGCCGGTCGTGCCCACGACCCCGAAGACGCCGCTGATCGCCGTCGGCGGCACGGGCGGCGTCCGGGTGTTCGCCGCCGACGGGGCACCGCGGCTGACCCTGGCCCCGTTCGGGGAAGGGTTCGCCGGCGAGGTCCGGGTGGCCACCGGCGACCTGACCGGCGACGGCGTCGACGACATCGTTACCGCGGCCGGGCCGGGCGGCGGCCCGCACGTCAAGGTCTTCGACGGGGCGACCGGGGCCGAGCTGCTCAGCTTCTACGCCTTCGAGCCGGCCTTCGCCGGCGGGGTGTTCGTGGCCGCCGGGGACGTGACCGGGGACGGCCGGGCGGATATCGTGGTCGGGGCGGGGGCCGGCGGCGGGCCGCACGTCCGGGTCTTCGACGGCCGGACCGGCACCGTGGTGTCGAGCTTCTTCGCCCTCGATACGGCGTTCGCCGGCGGCGTCATGGTCGCGGTGGGCGACCTGAACGGCGACGGCCGGGCCGACGTAGTAACGACTCCGGGGGCCGGCGGCGGGCCGCGGGTGCAGGCGTTCGACGGGG
>JAIEQO010000457.1 GCA_019747655.1 Gemmataceae bacterium
GCCGCCAACGTTCGTTCTGAGCCAGGATCAAACCCTTCAACGCTGCGCCGTGACCCGCACCGGCCCGCTCCCGCGGGACCGGCCGGCACCCGCCGGGCCGCGACCCAGCCGCCGCCCGGCCGTCCCGGACCACACCCCACCACCACCCGCCTTGACAAAGACCGCGTTCGCTTCGGTGACGACTCGTCGAGCCGACTCCGTCGCTGTTGTCGCCGCGTGAGCGGCGGCAGGGGAATAATAAGGAGGGCTCCCCGGGGTGTCAACACGCCGGGGAAGAAAAAAGTGAACGGAACCCCCAGCCCCCGTGGCGGCCCTTCAAAAGGCGGGCTGCCTGCGACTCCGTCCGGCCCTCTGGATGGGGGGGCAGCGGGACGTTACAACGAGTTTGGGGGCAGCGGCCGGTGGTGTCAACCGGAAACACCCCCCTCCCCGGAACTTTCTCATGGCGACGCCCCGCGTCCTCGTCCTCCGGGCCCCCGGGTCGAACTGCGACGAGGAGGCGGCGTTCGCCTTCCGGGCGGCCGGGGCCGAGGCCGACCGCCTCCACCTCGGGGCCGTCCGCCGCAACCCCCGCCGGCTGCGGGACTACCAGGTCCTGGTCGTCCCCGGCGGGTTCAGCTACGGCGACGATATCGCCGCCGGGAAGGCGCTGGCCGTCCAGCTCCAGCACTTCCTGGCCGACGCCCTCCGCCAGTTCCGGGACGACGAGAAACTGGTGCTGGGCGTCTGCAACGGGTTCCAGGCCCTGCTCAAGGCCGGGCTGCTCGTCCCGCCCGACGAGGACGGGCCGCTGGCCACCCTCGGGCTCAACGACTCCGGCCGGTACGGCGATCGGTGGGTCGACCTGGAGGCGACCCCCGGTCAGTGCCCGTTCCTCACGGGGGTGGACCGGATGCACGTCCCGGTGGCCCACGGCGAGGGGAAGTTCGTGGCCCGGAAGGAGTGGATTCTGCGGGGCCTGGCCCAGAGCGGGCAGGTGGTGCTGCGGTACGCCGACGGCGGGCGGCCGACCGGCCGGCCGTACAACCCGAACGGGTCGCAGGGGGACGTGGCCGGGCTGTGCGACGCCACCGGCCGGGTGCTCGGGCTGATGCCCCACCCGGAGCGGCACGTCCTGCCGACCCAGCACCCGCAGTGGACCCGGCTCGGGCTCAAGCCCGAGGGGGACGGGTTGAAGCTCTTCCGGAACGCGGTCGAGTTCTTCCAGAAGTGAGGAGCGGCCGCACGATCTGAACAGTAAACCAGCCGCACGATGAAGACAAAGATCAATCTAATATGATCCCTGTCTTCATCGTGCGGCTGGTTTTCTGTTCCGCCTTTACTTGGCCGGCTTCGCCGGGGTGGCGGCCGCGGCCTTGATCTTCTTGGCCAGCCGCGACTTCAGCCGGGCGGCCTTGTTCTTGTGGATGTACCCCCGGTCGGCGGCCCGGTCGAGGACCTGCTGGACGGCCTTGAAGTCCTCGCCGACCTTGGCCGGGTCGCCGGCCTTCAGCGAGGCGTCGGCGGCCTTCCGCTTCACCTTGATGGACTTGGCCACCAGGCGGTTGCGGGCCTTCCGCTTCTCGGTCTTCCGCATCCGCTTGGCCGCGCTCGCCGTGTGGGGCATCGGTCCGCCGCTCCGCTAGTCTGGGGCCGGGGGTGCCGGCCGGGGGTGTTAGGAGAATCCGTCAATCAGAGGGCTATGGCCCCGACCTTGAACCGGACGAACCGGACCGGCTCCAGCCCGGCCTTCTGGAGGGCCTGGCCGACGGTCGTGTTCGGGTACTTGCCGACGTTGGCCATCGGCTGCTCGGCCAGGACCACCTCGGCCAGCCGGGTCCGCAGCTTGCCCTCGGCGATCTTCTCGAGGATGTTGGCCGGCTTGCCGGCGTTCTTCGGGTCGGCCGCCATCTCGGCCGCGACGAACCCCCGCTCCTTCTCGGCCACGTCGGCCGGGACGCCGGCGGTGGTGACGTAGGGCGGGTTGAGGGCGGCGACGTGGGCGGCCACGTCCCGCATCAGCTCGTCGTTCGGCTTGGCCCCTTTGAACTCGACCACCACCCCGACGGTCCCGTCGTGGTGGACGTAGGAGCCGTACACGCCCCCTTCGAGCCGCTGGAACCGGTGCAGGACCATCTTCTCCCGGATCACCCCGACCACGTCGTTGATCCGGTCCTGGACGGTCCCGGTGCCGCCCGGGAACGGCCGGGTGAGGGCCCCGGCCACGTCGGCCGGGTTCCCCTCGGCGACGAACTTGGCCAGGTCGTTGGCCAGGGCGACGAACTGGTCGCTCTTGGCCGACGGGGCCGACTCGCACCGCACCTCGACGATGGCCGCGACCTTCCTGGCGTTGTCGACGAACACGCCGATCCGGCCCTCGGCCGTCTCGTTCCCCTCCCGCTTGACCCCCATCGTCTTGTTCTGGGCCTTCAGCCAGTCGATGGCCTTGTCCATGTCGCCGGCGTTCTGGTCGAGGGCCTGCTTGCACAAGCCCATCGGCTGGTCGGTCCGGTCGCGGAGTTGCTTGACGAGCTGGGGGGTCACGGTGGCCATCGGTCTGCGAGCCTCGGGAGTACTCCGTACTCAGGATTAAGTTACGAACCCCGGCGGCCGGAAACAGGCCGCCGGGGCGGTGGTGGGGCCCCGGTCGGGACCCGGTTGGTACGCCGTTTAACCGACGGCCGGGGCCGGGGCCGGGTTCGCGTCGGCGACCCCGTTGGCCGGCGGCTGCGGGGCGGCAGGGGCCGGCTGGGGCTGAGGCTGTGGCTGCGGCCGGGCCGGCTGCTGGCGGGGCTTGATCATCCCCTGCTGCTCGGGCGGCAGGGCGGCCCGGCCCTCCAGGCAGGCGTCGGCCATCTTCGCCAGCACGACCTCGATCGACCGGATGCTGTCGTCGTTCCCCGGGATCGGCAGGTCGACCGGGTCCGGGTCGCTGTCGGTGTCGATCAGGGCGATCGTGGTCACGCCCATCCGCCGGGCCTCCTGGACCGCGATGTGCTCCTTGTTCGGGCCGACGATGACCAGGGCGTCCGGGAGCTTGATCATGTCCCGGATGCCCATCAGGTTCCGGCGGATCTTGAGCAGCTCGCGGGACAGCGACGAGATCATCTTCTTCGAGTGCGTCAGGATGTCCGACGTGTCGGGGGCCCGGTTCGGGTCGAGCTTGCCGGACTCGGTCATCATCCCGGCCATATAGCTGTTCAGGTCGACCCGGCCGGCGTTCTCGCCGGCGGCCAGCCACATCGACTCCAACTCCTGGAGCCGCTTGAGCCGGTTGCGGATGGTCCGGTAGTTGGTCAGGGTGCCGCCGAGCCACCGCTCGGAGACGAACGGCATGCCGGCCCGCATGGCCTCCCGCTCGACCACCTCCTTGGCCTGCCGCTTGGTCCCGACGAACATGACCAGCCCGCCGCGGGCCACCGTCTGCGACAGGTAGCGGTACGCCCGGAGCATCCCGCGGACGGTCTCCCGCAGGTCGATGATGTGGATCAGGTTCCGCTTGCCGTAGATGTACGGCCGCATCTTCGGGTTCCACCGGCTGGCCCGGTGGCCGTAGTGGACGCCGGCGTCCAGGAGCTGCTTGACATCGACTAGCGCCACGACGCCACCTCCGAGGACCCGCTGACGATCACGCACGGCTGTCGCATGATGAGTCTTGGCCTCCGAACGGGAGAGGAACGCCCCCAACACGGTTTCTGGGGCAACTGTTTCCGGGGCGGCGGGGGCGCGGCGGGGCCGTGCCGGGCCGATCCGGAAGCGAGTATTGTAAGCCGGCCGGCCGGAGCGTCCAACCGACTTTGCGGATTGGCCTCGCACCGGGCGACGGCTCACGGCGGCCCGCCCATTTTGGTTTGGTTCGGCAACCCGTACACCCTACGGCCGAACCAATAAACTTCAACAAACCGACGAACGCGACCGGTTCCACCGATGCTCGACCCGATCGACCCGCCGGGCTCGCGGCCGCCGCGGGTCATCCCGGTGATCGACGTGATGAACGGCGTGGTCGTCCGGGCGGTCGGCGGCCCCCGCAGCGAATACCCCCGGCTCCGGAGCCGGCTCACCGCGTCGGCCGACCCGATCGAGGTCGCCCGCGTCCTACTCGACACGACGCGGTCGGACATCCTCTACGTCGCCGACTTGAACGCAATCGTGCTCGGCGAGGCGTCCGGGCTGGTGGCCCGGCTGGCGGACGCCTTCCCGAACGTCTGGATTTGGGGCGACATCGGCCTCCGGCAGAAGGCCGACTTCGCCCGGCTCCCGCGGTGGACCCGGCGAGAGACTCGGCTATTCTGGCGGCGTTGGCGGCAGCGGGACAATTTGATCCCGGTGATCGGGACGGAGACGCTCGCCGGACCGGCCGCCGCCGGTGACGCCGGTAGCGAGTACATGCCGGATGTCGTTGTGTCGCTCGACCTCAAGGCCGGGATCATCCTCGGCTACAACGACGAGTGGTCGAAGGCGTGGAACGTCGGCGGGCCGGGGGACATCGACGGGATGGTCGGGGCCCTGTGCATGACGACGGGGACGCCGCACCTCATCGTTCTCGACCTGGCCGATGTCGGAACGGGAAACGGGGTGACGACCGACTACTGGCTGAAGCGCATCAAGTGCGGCCGGCCGGATCTGGCCGTTTTCGCCGGCGGGGGGATTCGGGATTGGGCCGACATCGACCGCCTGGCCCGCTGTCACGTCGATGGCGTCCTCGTCGCGTCGGCCCTGCACGACGGGACGCTGACGTTCCCGCGGCCTTCGTAGGGCCGGCTGTGCCGGCCGGCACAGCCGGCCCTACAGGATCATGTCGATGCCGTTGGATGTCCGGTCCGGGCTGCTGGCGGCGGTCGTCCTGGCGGTGGTGGCCGCCAGCGCGACGCAGATCGGCGGGTACACGCTCCCCGGGGTGCTGGGCCTCATCGGCACGCTGGTCGCCGGGCTGGTCGCCCTATCCCTGCGGTCGGCCCGGACGGTCCGGCTGCCCCTCCTCGCGGGCCGGGTCGGGCTGGCGGTCGGCGTGCTGGTCGCCACGGTCGGGCCGCGGGTCCCGCCCGGCCTCGAACCCCACCCGCAGGCGATCGCTCACGGCGTCGTGACCGCGCTCCTGGTCGTCCGCCTCGTCCGGTCGCGGCGGCCGGCGTTCGCCGACGCCCACCCCGCCGTCGCCCTGCTCGGCCTGACTCTCCCCTGCGGGGCGGCCTGCTGGGACGGGATCGCCTACCCGGACGCCGACTCGGCCGCCTACCGGCTGGTCCCGTGGGCCGCGCTGGCCCTGTACGCCGTCATGGGGGTGGCCGTCACCCGGCCGGTCCAATCGCTGGACGGGGCCGCCGGCACGCGGCTCTTCCTGGCCCTGCTCGCCCTCGGCGGCGGGGTCCGGTTCGCGGGGGTGGCCGCGTCGCCCGACCCGGTGGTGGACGTGTGGGCGTGGCGGCGGGATGCCCCCCGTTACCTCCTGCACGGGGTCAACCCCTACGGGGCCGAGTACCCCGACGTGTACACCACCGACCGCGCCCGGGTGTACGGGCAGTTCGAGCCCGACCGCCCGGCGACGACCCGCGGCCTGGCCACCTACCCGCCGCTGCCGGTCTACCTGAGCCTGCCGTTCGCGGCCGCCGGGCTGGACGTGCGGTACGCCGACGTGCTGTGCGACGTGTTGGCGGCGGGGATGGTCGCGGCCGCCGGAGCGGCAGCCCGGAACCGGGCGGTCGGGGTGGTCGCGGCCGGGGCCTACCTCGGCTACCCGTTCGCCGCCCGGGTGGTCGAGCAGGGGTGGTACGAGCCGATGCTGGCCGCCCTGTTCGGGGCCGGGCTCGTGCTGCTCAAGCGGGGCTACCGGACCGGCGGCTTGCTGCTCGGCCTCGGGCTGGTCGGGAAGCAGTTCGGGCTGTTCCTCGCCCCGGCCTGCCTGGCGGCCTGCCGCCGGTCGTGGCGGCCGGTCGTGGTCGGTACGGCCGCCGCGGCGGCGCTTTGCCTGGGCGTGTTCCTGGTGTGGGACGCCCGGGCGTTCCTGGAGATCATCCTGTTCGGCCACGCCCGGATGGGCCCGCGGCCGGACTCGCTGACCGTCACGAGCTTGTTCATCCAGGAGTTCGGCGTGGTCCCGCCCAAGGCGGTCCTGTGGGCGGGGATGCTGGCCGTGGTCGGCTGGGCGACGGCCCGGACGCCGTCGGACCCGATCGCCGGGGCGGCCGGGATGGGTCTGGCCCTGCTCGCCTTCTGCCTGTTCAACCTCCAGGCCAACTACAACTACTTCCTCCTCGTCAACTACCTGTTGCTGTTCGGGCTGGTCGGGCTCGCCCCGGCCAGCGCCGGCAGCGCCTCCTCGTGCAGCCGGTAGACGGTCCACTCGTCCTCGGGGATCGCGCCGAGCGACTTGTAGAACTTGATCGACGGCTCGTTCCAGTCCAGTACCGCCCACTGCACCCGTCCGCAGCCCCGCTCGACGGCCAGCTTCGCCAGCGCCACCAGCAGCGCCTTGCCGAGTCCCTTCCCGCGGTGGGCCGGCTCGACGAACAGGTCTTCGAGGTAGATGCCGGGCTTGGCCAGGAAGGTCGAGTAGTTGTGGAAGAACAGGGCGAACCCGACCGCCCGGCCGGCGTCCTCGGCGATCAAGACCTCGCAGTACGGCCGCGGGCCGAACAGGTGGTCGCGGAGCCGGGATTCGTCAAGCGTCACCCGATCCGCCAGCCGCTCGTACTCGGCCAGGTCGCGGATGAGTTTGACGATGACCGGCACGTCGGCCGGGGTCGCGGGGCGGATCATGCACCTCTCCGGGCTCGCGGGGGGGGTGCCCCCCCTTTTGTATTAATATTCTGGGGGCCCCCGCCCCCCGCTCGCCAAGTCATTTCCGGTTCGCCAGGTACTCCAGTAGGTCGGCGGCCTCCTGTGGGGTCATGCCGGCCAGTAACCCCTCCGGCATCAGCGACAGCCGGGCCGGCCGGACCGACTCCACGTCGGCCGCGTCGAAGGCGTGGTCCTTCGCCTCGGCGTCGCGGATCACCACCTGCTTGTCGTCCCGCTTGACGAGCAGGCCCGTCAGGCTCCGGCCGTCGAGGGTTTTCACCAGGTACGCCGCGTACTGCGGCTCGATCCGGCGGGACGGCTCCAGGATGCCTTCGAGGAGTTCGGCCCGGGTCCTGGTCTTGGCAATGGCCGTCAGCTCCGGGCCGACCGCCCCGCCCTTGTCGCCGACCTTGTGGCACTTGGCGCACTGCATCCCCTCGGCGAAGAACAGCTTCTCGCCGTTGGCCGCGTCTCCCGTCCGGCCGAGAATGGTTGCGGGGCGGGGGTTCGGGCCGAGCTTGCGGCCCTTCGGGTCGGGCGGCAAGTACCCCTCGAACAGGTCGCGGACGGCCCCCGGCGGCACCTTCTCGACGGCCGCCATCAGCTTCGCCCGCTCGGCCGGCGGGAACGAGTTCGCCCCCAAGCCGCGTGCGAGGGACAACGCCGAACCCGGGGCGGCCAGCGCCTTCTCGACGCCGTTGGCCTCGATCGGGGGCTTCGCGTAAGCCGTCTTCCCCGTCGAGCTAATCCACTCGCTGACCAACTCCAGCCCGAACGGGTCCGGCACCTCGGAGCCGAGGTGCGGCATCCGCCCGCGGCCGAACTTCGCCATCCGGTACGCCATCACGCTCCGCTCCGGGTGGCCGGGGGCGATGATGCGGGCGTCGGCCAGCCCGAAGTCCCCCTGCCGGGGCTTGGCGTCGAACGCCATCGTCTCCTTGAGCGGCTTGAAGGCGTCGAGTTCGAGCAGCACCGCCCCGCCCCCGCCGCCGAACCGGTGGCAGTGGGCGCAGTTGGCGTGGGCGTACCCCCGGGCCCGCTCGTCGAGGGTGTACTTGTCGGACCGGTGCGGGTCGGCGACGGCCGGCTCCTTCTCGGCCGTCGCGGCGGTGAACGGCGGTAGCGGCTTGCCGGCCTCGTCCACCCGGCGGATCAGCCCCATCTGGGTGAAGTGGACGAGCTGGTTCGGGACGGGGCCGTTCCCCTTGCCGTTGAGTTGCTCGCGGTTGAACGACAGGGCGTACTCGGCCCAGGCGTTGTGGCAGCTCAGGCACTGGTTCCGGCTGCTGAAGTTCCAGGCCCATTCGCGCTGGCCGCCCGGGACGGTGGCGTCGCGGACCTTGTAGACCTTCTCGCCCCCCTCGGCCGGGACGAGGTCGGCGTCGGACCCGTCGTCCCGCCAGGCGTAGGTGTACCCCCGCCAGTCCTCGCCGTCGAAGTGGAGCAACTGCGTCTCGACCGGCTTCGGTAGCGACGGCGACTCGTGGGCGGCAAAGCGCCCGGGCAACCGGATCGTCTTGACCAGCACCGTGTCCTTCGGGAAGTGATGCCGGAAGTTGTGCCAGTACACCTGCCCCGGCAGCGGCTTCGGCGACTGGTTGAGGACGACCGAGCCCTCGCCCGGGATGGCGATGTAGTGCTCGGCCTCGGCCCCGTCCTGCCACTGCCGGGCGTTCGGGGCGAACCGGACGACGCCGTCGGCGACGAACCCGACCTGCCCCGGCAGGAAGAGGCCGGTGTCGCTCAGCTTGGCGGGGAAGTTGGCGTTCTTGGCCCCGGCGTCGTTGCGTTCGAGGGTGTAAACCAGCCCGGTGTCGTAGTCGAGTAGGTACAACTCACCCTGGTTGTCCTCGCCGAAGGCCGACATCCGGACCTGCGGCTTGGTGATCTCCGGCATCTCCTTCAGCCGGTCGCCGTCGAACCGGGCGGCCCAGACCCGGCGGGTCTCCCAGTCGCCGAACACATACGCGCCGACCAGCCCCGGGAACTTCTTGCCGCGGTAGACGTAGCCGCCGGTGACGCTGGCCGCGATGGTGTGCGGCAGCTCGATGGTCGGCGGCCGGATCGGGGTCGGGCCGGGCTTCTGGTCCGGCTTGATCGCCTGCCGGGCCTCGGTGATGCTCCAGCCGTAGTTCCCGCCCTTCTCGATCTTGTGGACCATCTCCCACAGCTCCCAGCCGACGTCGCCCACCCACAGGTCGCCGGTCGGCCGGTCGAAGCTCATCCGCCACGGGTTGCGGAACCCGTAGGCCCAGATTTCCGGCCGCACGTCGGCCATGCCGACGAACGGGTTGTCCTTCGGCACCGCGT
>JAIEQO010000182.1 GCA_019747655.1 Gemmataceae bacterium
GTCTTCTCTCTCGCCCTTCACGCCCTCCTCATCGCCGGCGTGCTCCGCCTCGCCTGGCCGATCTGGTCGCCCCCGCCCGCCACGCACGACAGCGGCGACGTCTTCCTCGCGCCGGCTCAGGCTCCTCCCCCTCTCGCAACCGCCGCGCCGGCGCGTGCAAGTCCCCTAGACCCGCCCGCCCCTGCGCCGCAACCACCAACGCCCCCCCCCGCACCAGCGCCAACCGCCGAGCCTCGCACAACGACCGCCGCCGCAAGCGCTCCCGCGCGCGACGCTTCAGCCGCCGATCTCCCTCGCACCCCCGCCGACGCGGCCCCCCCGGCGTCACCCGCCCCCGCCCCCCCCCCCCCCCCCGCCCACGACTCCGACCCGCCTGGGGTTGCGGCCGGGCGGGCGGCGCGGTACACGCCGGGGTTGGCCCGGCACGGCCGGGACCAGGACACGGAGGGGCCACGCGATGCGGAACTTGCTGGCGCTGATCGGGGCGGCGGTGGTGGCGTTCGCCGGGGTCGGCTGGTACATGAACTGGTACACGATCAAGGTGGCCAAGTCGGGCGACGGGAACATCCAGGTCCAGACCAACCTAGACACCAAGAGGGTGGCCGAGGACGCCGGCGAGGGGGCGCGGCGGGTCGGCGAGCTGATCAACTCGCAGGCCGAAAAGGCGACATCCGACGCCCAGACCCCAGCCCCGGCCACCACCCCGGCCCCGAAGGCCGGCGGCGGCTGGCTCTTCGGCGACGGGTGGGACCGCCCGGCCGAGCCGAAGGGGACCGGGAAGCGGTGAGCGCCGGAGACCCCACCCCCTAACCCCCTCCCCCACAGGGAGAGGGGGACCGGAGAAGAGGGCCTCACGCCGGGCCCGGCTCGCGGCGTCCTCCCCCCCGTCACGGGGGGGAGGGAAAGGGGAGGGGAGCGGACCGGGGGGAGGGGTTAGTGGTCCCATGACCGACGAAGACGCCCTTCTCACGGCCATCGCCGCGGCCCCGGCGGACGACACCCCGCGGCTGGTGTACGCCGACTGGCTGGAGGACCGCGGCGACCCCCGGGCCGAGTACGTCCGGCTGGAAGTTGAGCGGAACCGGCTCAAGCCCCGGGGCAAGGACGGCCGGGCCGAGTTGAACGCCCGGCTCGAAGCCCTACGCCCACTCGCCGACCCCCACTGGCTCCCCCGCATCGACCGGACGACACGGTACAGCTACTACCTCTCGCAGCCCGCATGTCGGCAGATCGAGTCCGACGAAATGACCGGTCAACCGCTCCCCGAACTCGGCTCCCAGGCGTTCCCGAAAGCGGCCGGACCGGGCGACTATGTGTACGCAGTCGCATGCCGCGGCCGGCGCCTCTATCTCGTCACCCGGATGCGGATCGACGACCATTTCGTCGTCATGTACCCGCCGTACTCCAGCTCCGGCACGTTCACCAGCCGCGAGGGTGTGCCGGTCCGGTTCGACCGGGAGGTGCCGAACGACGCACTATCCCGCATCGGCTGGTATTCCGGCAAGCTGGAACGGCGACTCGTGTTGGACGACACTGGCCGCATCGCCACCCACGCGGCCCTGCAAGGCGTCCTCCGGCTGACCCCGGCTACGGCCGCGAAGTTCGACGCCCTCCTCCGGGCCGGCTGATGGACCTGATCGAGTCGCGGTCGATCCTGTCGCCGGCCACCGGGTTCATTCGCCGGGGCGGCTTCGACTGGACTTGCAACCCCTACGTCGGCTGCACCTACGGCTGCCGATACTGTTACGCGGCGTACCTACCACAGAACCGCCGGCCGGTCGCGGACTGGGGGCGGTGGCTCACCGCTAAGCGGAACGCCGTCGAGTTGGCCCGCAGGCAGGGGCACAAGGCCGCCGGGCAGGGCGTCTACATGTCGAGCGTCACCGACCCGTACCAGCCGGCCGAGCGGTCGCTCCACCTCACCCGCGGCATCCTCGAAGAGCTGTTGCCGCACCAGCCCCGGCTGGTCGTCCAGACCCGCGGGCCGCTCGTCGTCCGCGACATCGATGTGTTGTCCCAGTACCGGGCCGTCCGGGTCAACATGTCCATCCCGACCGACTCCGAGCGGGTCCGGCAGCTCTTCGAGCCGAAGGCCCCGCCGCTCGACCGCCGCTGGGCCGCCCTCCACGAGCTGAAGGCCGCCGGCGTCCCGGTCGGCGTCTGCGTCACCCCGACGCTCCCCATCGAAGACGCCGCCGGCTTCGCCCGGCGGATCGCCGCCCTGGCACCGGACGTACTGGTCTGTCAGGATTTCCACGACGCCGGCGGGCGGTTCGGGGCCGACACCTCCGACGCCGCCCGCCGGCTGCTGGCCGAGACGGGCTGGTCCCCGGCCGACTACCGCCGGTTCGTCGACCGGCTCCGGGAAACGATGGCCGTGTACGAGGGCGAGGCCGGATTCTTCCCGCCGGGTGAAATCGCCGCCCGGGGCTGACGTTCCTACCCTGACGGGACGCCGTCTCGTAACCGGCCGCCCGTCCGGACGGGGGATGCCATGCGGAACCTGTGGCCGAAGAACCTGTCGTTCCGGGACCTGTCGCCGACCGGCCAGCGCCGCCTCTTCGGGTTCGGCATGGCGGGTGTGGCTGTCGTAACCGCCTACTGGATGTTCTTCTCGGACGGCATGCCGATCCTCATCGGCCCGACCGCCCGGGCGTCCGAGATCGCCACCGGCCGGGAGCTGTTCGAGCGGGAGTGGGCGGCCAACGACCCGGAGGCCCACGGCGACGGTCTCGGCCCGGTGTTCAACGCCACCTCCTGCGCCGCCTGCCACTTCCAGGGCGGGCTCGGCGGCGGCGGCGGGGTCGAGCACAACGCCACCGGGTTCGAGGTCCTGCCCCGGCCGGGCGACCACGAGTTCCGCACCGGCACCGTCCACGGGTCCGCCACCGACCCGGCCTACAAGGAGTCCGACGCCCGGCTCCGCCAGCTCTTCCCGGTGGTCAAGGGGCGGACCTTCCGCCGGGCCAACGGCGACCCCCACTGCGAGTACACCGCCACCGTCACCATCCCCGACTTCGACCCGCTGCACACGCAGTCCGTGCAGCCGACGGCCCTGTTCGGGGCCGGGTGGCTCGACCTGATCTCCGACCGGGCCATCCTCCGCAACGCCCGCAACCGGGGCATCGGCAACACCGTCCGCGAGCTGAAGCTGGAGTTCGACGCCATCCCGGTCGGCCGGGTCCGGCACGTCGCCGGCGGGGTCGGGAAGTTCGGCTGGAAGGGGCAGTTCTCCGGCCTGCGGGAGTTCGTGGCCGCGGCCTGTGCGAACGAACTCGGCCTCGGCACCCCCGACGCCGAGCAGGCCCGGCCGCTGTCGGCCCCGGACCTGACGGCCGAGCCCGACCTGGACCGGAAGCAGTTCCGGGCCCTGGTGGCGTTCGTCAAAACGCTGCCCAAGCCGGTCGAGGCCGACGGCGGCGACGAGGCGGCCCGCGGCAAGGAACTGTTCCGGGAGGTCGGGTGCGCCGTCTGCCACGTCCCGAACATGGGCGGCGTCAAGGGCGTGTATAGCGACTTCCTGCTGTACACCCTCGACGACCCGCCCGCCCCCGGGGGCGGGGGCGGCGGTGATGACGATTACGGCGTCCGCCAGGCCCCGCCGCAACTCAACCTGCCGGGCCGGCCGGAGGACGAGCCGAAGCCGGGCGAGTGGAAGACGCCGCCGTTGTGGGGCGTGGCCGACTCGGCCCCGTACCTGCACGACGGCAAGGCCCCGACCCTGCACGCGGCCATCCTGGCCCACAAGGGCGACGCGAAGGCGGTGACGGCCCGGTTCCAGGCCCTCCCGGCCCACGACAAGGCCGCCCTCTTGGCCTTCCTCGGGACGCTCAAGGCCCCGCCGGACGCCCACCCGCTGCGGAACCCGGCCGTGACCCGGCTGGTCAAGGACGAGCCAGCGGGCAAGAAGCGGCCCCGGAAGGCAGGATGAAGACCCCGCCCGGGGCTGTCGCCCCGGACTCTGCTATCACGGCCTACGGCCCTGAAGCCGTCGGTCCGGAGGGCTGAAAGCCCGACACAGCATAGCCCGGGGCAACGCCCCGGGTGGGTTAATCACGGATGAAGCCGTCCCGTGCCGATTTGCTCGCAGCCGCCACCAAGACTCTACCGGACGTGATCGCCCCCGGGTTGAGTGTCCTTTTCTGCGGCATCAACCCGGGGCTCTACTCGGCCGCCGTCGGCCACCACTTCGGCCGGCCCGGGAACCGCTTCTGGCCGACCCTCCACGCCGCCGGGTTTACCCCCCGCCTCTTCGACCCGTCGGAGGAGCGGCAACTCCCGCCGCTCGGCTACGGCATCACAAACGTCGTGAGCCGGGCGTCGGCGGCCGCGGACGAGCTGAGCGTTGATGAAGTCGTCGCCGGCGGCCGGGTGCTGCGGCGGAAGGTCCTGCGGTACAAGCCACGGTTCCTGGCCGTCCTCGGAGTGACGGCCTACCGGGTGGCGTTCACCGCCCCGAAGGCGGCGGTCGGCCCGCAGCCGGACGGGATCGGCACAACCCGCGTCTGGGTGCTGCCGAACCCCTCCGGGCTGAACGCCCATTACCAGAAGGCCGACCTGGCCCGGGTGTTCGCCGAACTCCGTGCCGCGGCCGGGTAATCCACTGGCCCCGGGCCCGCCGGCCGGGTATGCTCGGCCCGGCACCCGGGGGTCGGCGATGGACTACGACTGGCTGGGCTGGGTCTGCCTGCTACCGCCGCTGACCCTGGTCGGGCTGGCCGTCCTCGGGGTCGCCATCAACCTGTGGGAGAAGCACGCGGTCCGGCCGTTCGACCTGACCGACGAGGGGCACGAGCCGCCGGCCACCGCGTACTCGGACAAGGCGGCCGGCGCGGCCGAGGCGGCCGGGTACGAGTACGCCGGGGCGGCCGCGGACAACCGCGGCGGGTTGTACGGCCTCGTGTTCGAGTTCTGGGCGTCGCCCGACCGGGCGGTGGCGGCGGTGGTGGCCAGCGGCCGCATGGCCGGCGCGCCGGCCAACCTCACCTACCTGTACTCGGTCCTGCCGGACGACCGATACCTGCTTACTTCCGACGACGCCGCCGGCGTCGGACTCCCCGGACTCGTGGTCGGGCAGGTCTGGCTGGTGGCGACCTTCGACCAACTCCACGACCGGCACCACCGCCGACTGCGGGAGCCGTGCGGGGACGACCGCCCGGCGGCCGTCGCCGACCCGGTGGCGGGGTTCGTCGAACTGCGGGAGCGGACGGCCGACTGGGCGGTCGCCCGGGGCCGCGCCCGGTACACGGACGACGACCGGGCGACCTACCGGTGTACCCTCCGCGGGGCCGTCTGGCTCACCGCCAAAGTGGTCGTGGGCCACCCGCTCGTCGGGCTGGCACGGTCGCTCGGACTCCGCCGCTACTGACCGCCGGCACCCCCTTGCGGGCGGACGGGCGCGGGAGGATACTTTGGGGTGGGCCGACCCACCGGCCCGCCCCGGGAGGCCCCGCCATGAGACCGGCCGCGTTCGCCGCCGTCGCACTCGCCACCGCCACCGCCACGGCCGTCGTCGCGCCCGCCGCTCCGGCCCCGAGGCCGGTCTTGCCCCGGCTGCTCGCCGCCTCGGGCAACGGCTCCGGCGACTGGGAGATTTACGTGGTCGACCCGGACACGCGGAAGGCCACGAACGTCACCAACCACCCGGCGGCCGACGCCGAGCCGTGCTGGTCGCCCGACGGCAAGCGGATCGCGTTCGTGTCCGACCGGTCCGGGGCGGCCGAGGTGTGGGTCATGGCCGCGGACGGGACCGGCCCGAAGCAGCTCACCCGCGGGGCCGACCTCGGCCCGGTGACGGAGGAGTTGCGGGTCGGCACCAAGCTGCGGTGGTCGCCGGACGGCCGGCGGATCGCGTTCGTCGGCGGCAAGGCGGCGAAGGAGAACGTGTTCACCGTCGACCCCGGGACCGGCGCGGTCGTGCAGGTGACGGCCGACGAGTTCCCGAGCGCCGAGCCGGACTGGTCCCCGGACGGAACCCGGCTGCTGTACACCTACTTCCGGGACGGCCGGTACGCCCTGCGGACGGCGAACCCGGACGGGTCGGGTCGGCGGGAGGTCACCGACGAGGACGGCGGGGACGAGGGGGCGTGGTCGCCCGACGGGCGGCGGGTCGCGTTCGTCTCGCTCCGGGGCAACCGCGGGTTCCAGCTCTACACCATCGCCCCGGCCGGCGGCGAGGTGACGGACCTCAAGACGTTCCCGGCCCGGGCGATGAACGCCCACCCGCGGTGGTCGCCGGACGGGAAGACGATCGCATTCGGCGAGTGGGAGGAGGTCGAGAAGGGGCGGGTGCAGGTCGCCGTCGTCGGGGCGGACGGGGCCGGGTACAAGGTCCTTACGGCCGACGCCGCACACGCCCACCCGCGGTGGTCGCCGGACGGGCGGTCGCTCAGCTACGGCCGGTACCCAGACCAGCACGGGTACTTCCGGAACCGCCAACAAGCGGCCCTCGTGGTCGGCGACGCCGACGGGAAGAACGCCCGGGACGTGCTGACCGGATACGGCTCAGCCGAGTGGAAGCCGAAGTAACAGCCCTACCGGGAGCCAGTCATGGGCCCCGCCCGCTGGGCCGCCGGACCGGCCCTACCAGTCCCCTACCACTTCGCGACCGTCCGGGGTTACGAGCGCCCAGAACGTCGTGGCCGCTACCGAGGGGGCGATGGTCCGGACGCTCCCGTCCATAAGGGCGACAGCCAGCCCCGAAGGGTGTGAGGCGGTCGGGACCCCGGGGTAGCATTCGCTCGGCAGCGGGGTAACTTGGAATACATCTTTGGTGAGCGACCAGTAGTCGCGTGCTGGCACGGTAACGCCGTTCCGGCTACTCGGGTATACGTCACCGCAGTCACGATCGGCAAAGGAGTGCCGGCGGTATGGGTCGAAGAATGGCTTCCCGAAGAATGGCGACTGGCGGATAACGAACATGCCGCATGGGACGCTGTCATACGAGCGAAACCCGCTCGCCCCGCAGCGGGCATACTGCTCCGCCCACCCGATCGTTTGCGACATCCCGTCCGCGCAGCATTGCGGTACCGTATGACCCTTGCGGAACACGAGTGCGTTCGCAACGTAACTGGTGTCACCGCTGACCTGCGGCAAGGCGACGAAACTTGGATCCGCGGGGTTTTGGAAGACTGCCCCGACGTACGTGTTCCACTGGGACGGATTCATGTGATAGGTGTTGGGTGTACCTATGTAACGCATCACATTCATGAGCGGATTCCCATCTTCGGACGGCGCGGGGTTTTCCCTGCTCAGGAAGTACGGTAACGCCCCATCTCTGGCCGCTGTGTAATGCTGAGTGGCGATCGAGATTTGCCGGAGGTTGTTGTTACTCTGGAGCCGTGCGGCCGCGGAACGTACCTTCTGAATCGCCGGGAGCAACAGCGCGAGGAGTAGTGCCGCGATGGCGACGACCACAATCAGTTCGAGAAGACTAAACCCGCGACGTGCGGACGAAGCGTGATCAGCCGGCTTGTGCATGATCCCTCCGTGGTTCACGACGGCTTGGGAATCTGCGATCCTGTACTGGCAGGTTTATTTCAGGGAGCGGGCACATCTTTTCCCGTCGAATTCGGGCTTGTTTGACCGCCCTTCTGTACAGTGATGCGCGCGAGCATGGTCATGACCTCACCCTGGGCAGGAGGCGCGATGTTGGCGAACGTGGCGGTGAAGCTACCGGGCACCGCGAGGGTCGTCTCGTCCGTAACCGAGTACGTCGGACCGGCTCGTGACTCCAGCCCTTTTGTGTACGTTATGTACACCTCCAACTGGGCAAAGCTCTACGCATTGTCGTAGTTATACTTGCCGGTGCCGGTCACGGTCCATCCGTTCTGCTGACCCTTGACCGTGGTGGGCGAACCCGCATCGAAGGCGATCGAACATTTTGCCGCCCCGACCGCCGGGTGCGGCGGGACCGTGTACTTGTCCGCGGCCAGCGCGACACAGCCGATGGCGAGTACCAACACGACGATGCTGAACCGGAACATGGTGCAACTCACGGGCGGAGGTGCCGAAGAAGTGGGCGATCCGCCACCGTTCTAACGCTCCCCCCAAGTGTTGTCAAGTAGCGCGCGATAAAATTCTTCAAACCGGCGGGTGGCGGCCGTCCGGCTGTAGCGGGCCTCGACCCGCTTCCGGGCCGCCGCCCCGAACGCCGCCGCCTTCAGCGGGTTGGCGAGGTATTGCCCGATCGCGTACACCAGCGCAGCCCCGTCGCCCGGCGGGACGATCAGCCCGCTCCGGCCGTGCTCGACCAGCTCGGCGTTCGCCCCAACATCCGTGGCCACCACCGCCCGGCCGGCCGACATCTTTTCGAGCAGCGCGTTCGACATCCCCTCCGAGTGCGACGGCAGGACCGCCACCTCGACCGTCCGCAGGAACGCGGCCACGTCGGCGACCGAGCCGCGGAGCTTGAACCGGTCGCCGAGCCCAAGGTCGGCGTGCAGCCGCTCCAGCTCGGCCCGCTGCTCGCCCTCCCCGGCCACCTCGAAGACGAGCTGCGGGAACCGCTCGCACGCGGCCTTCGCCGCCCGCATCAGCCCGTCGACGTTCTTCACCGCCCGCAGGTTGGCCACGCACCCGACCCGGACCCGCTTCTTCCCCGTGTCCGGGAGCATGAACCGGTTGAACCGGGCCGTGTCGACGCCGTTCTCCAGAACCGCGACCCGGTCGGCCGGCAGCCCGTCCTGCTCGATCAGGGTCTGCTTCCCGGCGGCGGTGTTGGTCAGCGTCCGGTCGACGAACGGCCGGACGGCCCGGCCGAACAGTCGGTGCGTCGGGGTTTGCCAGTAGCCGAGGTTATTCCGCACCCGGAGGACGTGCCGGACGCCGCACGCCCGGGCGACCGGGGCCCCGAAGTACGACGAGTCCTGGAAGTAGGTCTGCACCACGTCCGGGCGGTGCTCCCGCCAGAACCGCCGCAGCCGGGTTGCCGCCCGGGCCGCCCCGACGCTCAGGAGCTTCCGCACCCCGAGCCGCACGACCGGGCAATCGGCCGGCTCCAGGGCCCGGGACAGGTCGTCCTCGCCGTCGAGCAGGACCAGCGACGGCTCGACCCGCCGGCGGTCGAGGT
>JAIEQO010000632.1 GCA_019747655.1 Gemmataceae bacterium
GGCCCTCCTAACCCCTCCCCCGTAAGGGGACTCGGGCCGGAGGCCGACCGCTACACCCTCCTGAAGTCTGCTCTAACGGCCGCACTGCCACCGAGACCGCGCGCCCGAACCGGCTCCGCTCCCGGCCCTCCCCGTCGAGGACGACTCCGATGCTGCGCACCGTCACCTCCCGCCTGCCGGCCGCGTACACCCTGTTCGACCGGCTGACGGTCCTGTGGGATCGGCTGCTCGCCCCCGCCGGGTTTTCCCACCGGAAGGCCACCCGGCTCGGGCTGCTCCCGCTCGAAGACCGGGTCGTCCCCGAGGCCAGCCCGGCGTTCGCGGTCGGGGCCGCACCGGGAGAGCCGGCCGCGGTCCGGCTGTACGACCAGGCCGGCGGGCTCATCCGCACCCTGGCCCCGTTCGACCCGGCGTTCCTCGGCGGGGTCCGGACCGCCCTGGCCGACCTGACCGGGGACCGGGTCAACGACGTGGTCGCCGTCCCCGGCCCGGGCGGCGGGCCGATCGTGGCGGTGTACGACGGGGCCACCGGGGAGGCGGTGTCCACCTTCTACGCCGCCGCCGACACCTTCCGCGGCGGGCTCACCGTGGCCGCCGGGGACGTGGGGAACGGGGTGACGGGGGTGGCCGTCGGGCTGGACGCCGGGGGCCCGCCGGAGGCCCGGGTGTTCACCACCGCCGGGCTGCTCCGCCGCTCGATCACCGCCTACGAGCCGGGGTTCGCCGGCGGGGTCCGGGTGGCCCTCGGGTACGCCGCCAACGGGAACGTGGCCGTGTTCACCGCCCCGGGGGCCGGGGGCGGGCCGCGGGTCCGGGGGTTCGAGGTCCGGTCCGGGGATGTGGTGGCGGACTTCCTGGCCTACGAGGACGGGTTCCGGGGCGGGGTGTACCTGGCCGCCGGGGACCTGACCGGGGACGGGGTGAGCGACGTGGTCACGGGGGCCGGGGCCGGGGGCGGGCCTCGGGTCCGGGCGTTCGGCGGGCAGGGGGAGGGGGCCGTCCGGGACTTATTCGCCGCCGACCCGGCGCTGGACGCCGGGGTCCGGGTCGGGGTGGCCGGGGACGGGCCGACCGCCGGGGTGGTGGCCCTGGTCGCGGGGGACGGCCGGGCCCGGGTGTTCGGCCCGGCCGGGACGCCCACCGACCGGCTGACCGAATTGGCTGCCGGGGCCGGCCTGGGCACCCCGGCCCCGCCGTCCCCGGTCAAGGCGTTCGACGACGCCGACGCCACCCCCCGGGACCTCGGGGCCCGCACCTTCCGCGGGTCGGCCGCCCCCGACCTCGGGTCCGGCACCCCCGAGGTGCTGGGCGGCGGGGCCGGGGACCCGGGCGGGGCGAGCGCCTTCTCGGCCTTCCCGGTCCGGTACGCCGACGGGGTCGTCCAGTACGCCGAGACGGACCTCCTGTCCGGCGGGTTCGGGGCCGACTGGGGCGTCACCCGCAGTTGGACGAACGAGCCGGTCTACTCCCAGGGCCAGAACGTCGGCCGGGGGTGGGTGGTCGGGCAGACCCCGTCGCTGTTCCGGCAGACCGGGACCGGCGGGGAGACCCTGACCGTCGTGACCAGCGGGACCGGGGTGCGGTACTTCGACAAGCCGACCGGGTCGTCCACCTACACCGCCCGGTCCGGGGCCCTGGACGCCCTCGTCTACGACTCGACGGCCGGGCAGTTCGTCCTGACCGACCCGACCGGCCGGGTGGTGAAGTTCTGGGACTTCAACTCGTCCCTCCCGGGCCAGAAGCAGGGGCGGTTCCAGAGCCTCGCCGACCCGGCCGGGAACCTGACCGAGGTGACGGCCGAGCAGTCCGACGGGCGGGCGTCCGAGGTCCGGCGGTCGGCCACCGTCGGCGGCACCACCACCACCGAGTCGTACCTGTTCGCGTTCGTCGCGTCCGGGGCGAACGCCGGCCTCGTCTCCTCGATCACCCAGCGGCGGAAGGTCGGGGCCGGGTCCTGGACCCCGGTCCGGTCGGTCGAGTACGCCTACTACACGACCGGGGACGCCGGGGGGAACGCGAAGGACCTGAAGACGGCCGCCGTCCGGGCCGGGGACCTGACCGCCGCCGTGCTGGAGACCAGCTACTACCGGTACTACGTGGTGCCCAAGGCGAACCAGGTCCCGCCGCCCCCGCCCCCGCCGCCGGGGGCGTACCAGAGCGGGCTGCGGTACGCCCTGGGGCCGGCCGCCTACGCCCGGGCGGTCGGGGCCGGGGTGACGCCGGAGACCGCCGCCGACTCGGCCCTGGCCCCGTATGCGGACCACAACTTCGAGTACGACGACAGCTTCCGGGCGACGAAGGAGGTCGCCGCCCGGGCCGGCGGGGACGCCACCACGGGCCTGGGGACGTTCACCTACGCCTACACGTTCAACGTTGGGGTCCCGAGTACCCCCGGGACGCTGCCGGACTACAACGCCTGGTCGGCGAAGACGGTCGAGACCCTGCCCGGCGGGCATACACAGACGGTCTACCTGAACGCGGCCAAACAGGTCATGCTGTCGGCCTTCGCCGACGCCGGGACCGGGACCACCCGGCGGTGGTTCTACCGGTACGACTCGGCCGGCCGGGAGGTCCTGGCGGCGTCCCCGGCGGCCGTCACCGGGTACGACGACGCGAACAACGACCTGGTCGGCTACTCGGGCGGGAACGCGGCCTACCTGAGCGACTCGGCCGGGCTGGTGGCGGTCTCCACCTACGGGTCCTCGACCACGGCGACGACCACGACGGCCGGCGACGCCCTCGGGCGACTGAAGCGGACGGCCGTGCGGCGGGGGGAGACCGGGACCGACGTGCCCCAGGACGACTTCCTGTACGTCAAGCGGACGGTCGGGACCCAGGACCTGTTCTTCCCGGCGTCCGCGACGGTGTACCGGAACGACGACGGGACCGGCGGGGAGACGACGACCACCGCCTACACCTGGCAGGGGACGACGGCCGAGCCGGCGTCGGTCACGACCACCCTGCCGGCCGTCACGACCGGCCGGAACGGGTCCGGGACGGCGACTTCCGCCACCACCGTGTACGACGCCTGGGGCCGGCCGGTGTGGGCCAAGGACGAGGCCGGGTTCCTCACCTACGCCGAGTACGACACGGCCACCGGGGCGGCGACCAAGACGATCGCGGACGTGGACACGGCCCAGACCTCGACGTTCTCCAACCTCCCGTCCGGGTGGTCCACCCCGTCCGGCGGCGGCCTGCACCTGACCACTGCGTTCGAGGTGGACGCCCTCGGCCGGCCGACCAAGACGACCGCCCCGAACGGCCGGATCGACTACGCCGTGTACGACGACCCGGGCCACGCGGTCCGGGTCTACCCGGCGTGGAACAACGGGACGAACGCCCCGACCGGGCCGACCACCCTGTACCGGGAGGACTGGGCGCGCGGGTACGACGAGGCCCTCACCATGTCCGCCACCCCGGCCGTCAGCGGCGGCCGGCCGACCGGCGGCGAGGCCGTGTCCGGCGTCCAGGCCCTGTCCCGGACGTACTGGGACGCCGGCAGCCAAGCTACCTCCACGGACGCCTACTTCAACCTGTCCGGGCTGACCTACTCCACGTCCGCCACCCTCGGGACCGAGGGGACCCACTACTACCGGACCCGGTTCGGGTACGACGCGGCCGGCTCCCCGGCCCGGGTCCAGACGCCCCAGGGGACCGTCTACCGGACGGTGTACGACGGCCAGGGCCGGGCCCTGAGCGAGTGGGTGGGCACCGACGACACCCCGACCACCGGCACCTGGTCGCCGACGAACACGGCCGGGACGAACCTGGTGAAGGTCGGGGACTACGAGTACGACGGCGGGGCGGCCGGGGACGGCTACCCGACCAAGGCGACGGAGTACCCGGGGCTGTCCGGGGCCGCCCGGGTGACGCAGACGTGGTACGACTGGCGGGGCCGGCCGGTGGCGATCAAGGCCGGGGTGCAAACCAGCGAGGCCACCGATGTCAACCGGCCGCTCTCCTACCTCGACTACGACAACCTCGGCCGGGTCACGAAGGTGCGGGTGTACGACGCCGATGGCGTCACCCCGACCGTCACCGGCGGGGTGCCGGTCGCCCCATCCGCGTCCCTGCTCCGGTCCCAGACGACATCGAGCTACGACGAACTCGGGCGGGTCTACCGGGCGGAGGCGTACTCGGTCGATCCGGCGTCCGGGTCGGTCGGGTCGAACACGCTGAAGGCGGACACCTGGTACGACGCCCGGGGGCTGGTCATCAAGACCGCCGCCCCGGGCGGGCTCGTCACCAAGGCGGCCTACGACGGGGCCGGCCGGACCACCGCGGTGTACCTCTCCGACGGGGGCGGGGACAGCGGCTACGCGGACGCCGACGACGTGACCGGGGACGCGGTGCTGGAGCAGGTCGGGGCGGTCTACGACGCCGGCGGGAACGTCCTGTCCACCACGACCAGGCGGCGGTTCCACGACGAGACGGCGACCGGGGCCCTGGGTAACGCCACGACCGCCCCGAAGGCCCGGGTGGGCTACGCCGGGTACTACTACGACCTGGCCGACCGGCGGACGGCGGCGGTGGACGTGGGGACCAACGGCGGGTCGGCCTGGACCCGCCCGGGGACGGTGCCCGCCCGCTCCGACACGGCCCTCGTCACCAGCGCCACCTACGACGCGGCCGGACTGCCGCAGGACATGACCGACCCGAAGGGGCTGGTGACGCGAGTCACCCATGACGCCATAGGGCGGGCGACCAAGACGGTCCAGAACTACGTGGACGGCACGGTCGGCGACGCCGATGACCTGACCACCGAGTTCGGGTACAACGGGGCCGGGCGGACCTCCCTGACCGTCCGGCTGACCGGCGGCGGGTCGCAGGTGACGGAGTGGGTCTACGGGGTGACGACGGCCGCCAGCGACCTCTACTCGAACGACGTGGTCGGGGCGATCCGGTGGCCGGACCCGTCCACCGGGGCGGCGAGTTCGTCCCAGCAGGAAACCGTGACGGTCAACGCCCTCGGCCAGCCGGCCACCGCCGCCGACCGGAACGGGTCGGTCCACACCTACGGCTACGACGTGCTCGGGCGGCAGACGGCGGACGCGGTAACGACGCTCGGGAGCGGGGTGGACGGGGCCGTCCGGCGGGTCGAGACGGCCTACGACGGCCAGGGCAACCCGTCCCTGGTGACGACCTACACCGCCGCCTCGGGCGGGTCGGTGGTGAACCAGGTCAAGTGGGATTACAACGGCCTCGGCCAGCTCACCGCCGACTGGCAGTCGCACAGCGGGGCCGTGACCGGCTCGACCCCGAAGGTCGCCTACGCCTACTCGGAGATGGGCGGCGGGGCCAACCACAGCCGGCCCACGTCGGTGACGTACCCGTCCGGGTACGTCCTCACGACCAACTACGCCAGCGGCTTGGCCGCCACGATCAGCCGACTGTCCTCCCTGTCCGACTCGACCGGGACGGTCGAGGGGTACGACTACCTCGGGCTGGGCACCGTGGTCCGCCGGACCCACCCCCAGCCGGGGGTGGACCTGACGTACATCAAGCAGTCCGGCGAGAGCAACGGGGACGCGGGCGACCCGTACACCGGGCTCGACCGGTTCGACCGGGTCCGGGACCAGCGGTGGATCAAGACGAGCACCGGGACGGCGACCGACCGGTTCGAGTACGGGTACGACCGGGCCGGGGACCGGACGTACCGGGACAACCTGGTCAACACCGCGTTCGGGGAGCTGTACGCCTACGACGGCACCGGGCAGGTGACGAGCTTCGCCCGGGGCACCCTGAACGGGACCAAGACGGCCATCACCGGCACCGCCAACCGGACCCAGGGGTGGGACACCGACGCGGCCGGGAACTGGGACGGCGTGACCACCGACGGCACCGCCCAGAGCCGGACGGCCAACCGGCAGAACGAGGTCACGGCGGTGAGCGGGGCCACCACGCCGACGTTCGACGCCAGCGGCAACCTGACGAAGGACGAGACCGGCAAGCAGTACGTGTACGACGCCTGGGACCGGATGGTCACGGTGAAGAGTTCGGGCGGCACGACCCTGGAAACCCTGGCCTACGACGGGCTCGGCCGGCGGGTCAGCGAGACGGCCTCCGGGACGACCACCGACCTGTACTACTCGGCCGCCGGGCAGGTGCTCGAGGAGGCGGTCGGGGCCAGCACCCGGGTGCGAACCGTCTGGAGCCCGGTGTACGTGGACGCCCTGGTCGTCCGGGACCGGGACACGGACGCCAACGGCACCCTGGACGAGCGGCTGTGGGTGCAAACCGACGCCAACCACAACGTCACCGCCCTGGTGGACGGGGCCGGGGCGGTGGTCGAGCGGTACGCCTACGACCCGTTCGGGGCCCGGACGGTCTACAGTTCGACATATACCCTCCGGTCCGGCGGCAGCCTGTACGCCAACCCGGTCGGGTTCCAGGGGCTGCGGCAGTCCGGGAGCAGCGGGTTCCTGGAGGCCGACCACCGGTGGCTGACCCCGACCCTCGGCCGGTGGGCCACCCTTGACCCGCTCCGGTACGCCGCCGGGGACGGGAACCTGTACCGGTTCGTCGGCAACGGGCCGACCGGGGCGACCGACCCGACCGGGCTGGCCGCCCGGGAGGCCGACCAGCCGATCATGGACTGGGCCTCCGCCCCGACCGGGCCGGCCGGCGGCGGGCCGGACTGGGCCGACGACCTGGCCGGCCACCTCCCCCCCTGGCTGGTCAAGCGGCTCGCCGGCCGCCGGGACGACGCGATCGGACGGGTCATCACGACCGGGGCGGGGTTCGGCGACGGGCTGACCGGCGGGGCGACCAAGTGGCTCCGCAAGGGGCTGAACGCCGACGCGGTCGACTACGACTACGCCGGGTACACGGCGGGGGAACTCGGCGGCACGGCCGTGTCGATGTTAGTCCCGGGCGGCGCGGTGTGCAAGGCGGCCGGGGGGGCCCGGTGGATGCTGAGGGGGTACATGGCCACCCAGGCGGCCGGCGGCGGGGTGAGCGCCTACCACAGCTTCTCCAACAACGACCACGTCGGCGGGACCCTCCACGCCCTCGGCGCCATCGCCCCGTTCCTGAACATCTTCCGGGCGTGCTTCGCGGCCGGGACGCCGATCCGGACGCCGGCGGGGTGGACGGCGATCGAGCGGCTGCGGCCGGGCGACCTGGTGCTCAGCCGGGACGAGTTCGACCCGCTCGGGCCGGTCGGGCCGAAGGCGGTGGAGGAGGTGTTCGAGCGGGTCAGCCCGGTCCTCGACCTGCGGGCCGGCGGGCGGGTGGTCCGGACGACCGGGGAGCACCCGTTCTTCGCCGAGGGCAAGGGGTGGACCCCGGCCCGGGACCTGCACCCCGGGGACCGGGTCGCTACGATGGACGACGGGTGGGTGCTGGTCGAGGCGGTGGACGACCCGGGGCTGATCGTCAGTGTGTACAACTGCCGGGTGGCCGGCCACCACACCTACTTCGTCGGGACGGAGGAGTGGGGGTTCGGCCTCTGGAGTCATAACAAGAACTGCGGCTTTCACCATTTCTGGCCGGTGGCGCTCGGAAATAAAATCCCTTACGGGAGCCAACTACTTACGTGGTTGAACAAAGCGAACCACACGGCCATCCACGCGGCCATGAGCAACTTTTTGAGGGCGAAGACCAAGACGGTTGGCGGTAAGACGGTGAATATGCTACCCGTTCATGGACTCCGCACTCGTCATCGGCAAGGACGGCATGGGTGGGTACTTCCTTCTCGTGCCGGATAACGTGCAAGCCCCGGGTCGGGTGGTCTGGGTTACTGATCCGCAGGTAGCCCGGGGTGTTTGATGTTATTGGCCGGGAACGGGAGCTCCGATCCGTCCCATAACCGACGCCCCGGCCGCGAAAACCTCTGGAAGTACCAGCGAAAACGCACACCCGACCGGGGCGTGAAAAATAAGGGGGAGGGGGTCGGTCCAGACGGCCAGCTTCCACCCCAACCCGCCAAGCTGTCCCTGCGGCGGCTGGTCCGGAACCGCCGGGCGGCCGCGAACCCGGACGCCGCCGCCGGCGCCCCGCCCGGTTGCACGCCGGTTGCACGGACGGCGTGCAACCGGGGGCAACCGGCGTCATCGGGTGGCAGTCGGGCGGCCGATGACGGCCCGGCGGGTGAAGACGGGGAACGGCTGGATTTGCAGGGTTTGGCAGCGACTGGCAGTGTGTTGCAAGCGGAGGGACAGGGATTCGAACCCTGGAACCCCTCGCGGGGTTGCCGGTTTTCAAGACCGGTGCCATCGACCGCTCGGCCATCCCTCCGGGTCCGCGGCCGGACCCGGTCATCGTACCGGGTCGGCCGCCCTCCTCAAGACGCCCGGCTCACCGCCCCGCGAGGTCCCACACCAGCCCGGTGCCGTCCTCGTACCCGACCGCGAGGGTCGCGTTGTCCGGGCCGAACGCCAGGGCGGTCGGGCGGGACAGCCCCCCGTCGAGCACCCGCGGCTGGGCCGCCGACGAGTCGGCGTTGCAGACGACCACCGCCGTCCCCGGGCCGGCCGTCACGGCCAGCTTCCGCCCGTCCGGGCTGAACCGCAGCCCGACCCCGTACCACACCCCGCCGTTGTGCTCCGGGTCGACGGCGAGGTCGTGCCCGGCCGTCTCCTTCCCCGACCTCACGTCGAACACCCGGACCCGGAACTTGCCGCCGGCGGCGTCATGGCTGTTCACGACCGCGATCCGGCGGCCGTCCGCCGACGCGGCCAGTGGAAACCGCCGGCTCAGATGATCGTCGGGGACCACCCCGGTCGCCACCCGGGCGACCTCCCGACCGGTCGCCACGTCCAGCCCGATCACGCCCTCCCGGCAACCGACGAACAGGACCGCCCCGTCCCCGGTGAACGCCACCGGCCAGGGCGAACCCCAGACGGGGATGTCCTTCATCGTCCAGGCGTGCAGCGTCTTCCCGGCCGGGCCGTCGTACACCGCCACGTCCCACCGCTTCGCCTCCTCGTCCCAGGTCAGCCCGACGGCCCGCTTGCCGTCCTGGGAGAAGACCCGGTCCGGGGCCTTCCCGTCCAGCCGCAGCCGCCACCCGACGGCGGCCCGCTCGTGGTCCCAGCCGACCAGCTCGGCCGCCGCCCCGTCGGCCGCCGGGACGGCCCACACGAGCCGGTCGCCGAGGACGGCC
>JAIEQO010000513.1 GCA_019747655.1 Gemmataceae bacterium
CGAACACGTGATTCGCCTTCGCCCCCTCGGCCGCCAGCGGCAGGTAGTCGCCCCGGGCGAACAGGTCCGGGTGGTCCCGCCGCAGCCGCAGCGCCCGGCTGACCGCGAACACCTTCGCCCGCGGGTCGGCGAGGTCGGCGGCCAGCCCCGCGGCCAGCCGGCGGAGGCCGCCGTCGCCGCCGGCCTGGCCGTCCAGCTCCTTCAACCACCGCTGCCGGGCGGCGTAATCGACCGGCCGGCGGTTGTCCGGGTCCACCAGGCTGAAGTCCCAACCCTCCGTCCCCTGGTAGGTGTCGGGCACCCCCGGGGCGGTGCAGCGGATGACCGTCTGGGCCAGCGAGTTGACCCGGCCGAAGAATCCGACCCGCCCCACGAACCCCCGCAGGTCGGCCAGGAACTCGCCCGACTCGGCCGGGTTCAGGATCGCGTCCACGAACCCGGCCACCGCCGCCTCGTACCCCTCGTCCGGGTTGATCCAACTGCTATGGACCTTCGCCTCGCGGACCGCCTTGCCGACGAACCCCTGGATGCGGCCCTTGAACTCGTCCGACGGGTCGGCCATCCCGTCCGGCCAGACGCCCATCAGCGTCTGGTAGATCAGGTACTCGTCGTTCGGGTCGGGGGCGGCGGCCGCCTCCTCCTGGCCGGTCTTGAACCGCTCGTTCAGCCGGGCCCACCGGCCGACCCGGTCGGCCCACTCGCCCGGCAGCTCGGAGAGCACGTTCAGCCGGGCCCGGATGTCCTCGCTCCGCTTGGTGTCGTGGGTGGAGAGCGGCGACAGCCCGCCGGGGAACGTCGCCTGCCGGTCGGCGAGGAACTGGTGCACCTTCTCGGCCGGCCAGCCGAAGTGCCCGGGCTCCCCGCCGACCTCGTTGAGCGAGACGAACCGGTTGTACACGTAGAACGCGGTGTCCTCGATGCCTTTGGCCGTGACCGGGGCGGTGAGCTGCTGGAACTTGCCGGCGAACCGCCGCTGCATGGCCCGGTACTCGTCCGTCGCCGGGCCCGACGGCGAGTCCCGCAGGAGGACCGTGTCGCGGATGAACTCGAAGACCGCCCGGCCGACCGTCGGGTTCCGCCGCCGGGCCTTCCCGACCGCCCGGCCGACGTGCATCTTGTCCCGGTCGTGGACCCCGCCGTTGACGTAGGACCGGTAGACCGGGAAGGCGGCGATGACCTCCCGGAGGGCCCGGCGGATGCCGTCCAGGGTGAAGTCGCGGCTCCGCCGGTCGAGCCGGGCGATCCGGTCGAGCTGGTGGGCCAGGGCGGTCAGCTCGCTGGCCAGGGACGACGACAGGACCTGGTACTTCTTCTCGTACACGACCTGTCCGATGGGGTCGGCCTGGCCGGTGAACTCGGCGTAGAGCCTCGTCAGGCGGCCCTCCCCGGCCGGGTCGACGAACAGGTTGTTGACGGCGGCGGCGAACTCGTACCCGGTGGTCCCGTCGCACGCCCAGTCGGCCGGCAGGTGCTCGCCGTCGCCGAGGATTTTTTCCACGACGACGTAAAGGGGGTGAACCCGGGACCCCACCCCCGGCCCCTCCCCGACGCGGGGAGGGGAGAAAGACGGCAGGTCGGTTTTGTCCCCCCTCCCCGCGTCGGGGAGGGGGTTAGGGGGTGGGGTCTTCTCAAAAACCCCGAGCAGCCCCGCCTCGTCCCGCGGGAACTCGACCCCCGGGTAGTCGTCCGGCTTGTCCTCGTAGAGCTTCCGCGCCACCGCCAGCAGGTAGTGGGCTTGCAGCCGTTCGAGGTACGCCTTCGGGTCGAACAGGCCGTCCGGGTGGTCGATGCGGAGGCCGTCGGCCTGCCCGGCGGCCAGCCACCCGAACAGCTTCCGGTGGACCGCCCGGAACACGTCGTCCCGCTCGGTCGCCACGGCCGCCAGCTCGTTCACGTCGAAGAACCGGCGGTAGTTGATCTCGTCCGACGCCACCCGCCAGAAGCACGGCCGGTACGCCTGGGCTTCGAGCAGGTCGTCCAGGGCGGCGAAGCTGGCCGGGTCGCCGGGGGTGCCGGCCAGCCGCTCGACCGACGCGACGACGGCCGCATGCGCCTCCGGGAAGCGCTCGGCGAGGTCGGCCAGCCGCCGCTTGATGGAGGCCACCTCGACCCGGCCCATCGCCGCCTTGCCGGCGTCCGGCTCGCCCCGCGGCGGGAGGTGGTCGACCGCGTTCAGGATGCTGGTCAGCTCGATCACCGCCGGGTGCTCGACCCCGAGCCGGTCGAGCAGGTCGGCGGCCGCCGGGCCGAGGATTTTGCCGTAGGTCCGGGGGTCGACCGGGAACCGGTTCTCGTAGTAGTGGAGGGCGAACGAGCCGCCCTCGAAGGCCGGCTTGAACTGCCCGCCTTCGAGCACCGCCCCGTACTGGTCGCCGAGGACCGGCAGGAGGAGGCGGCCGCTCATCCCCGGGCGGGGGGTGTCGTACCAGGCTATGTCGACCGTGTCGGCTACGGGGGACGACGGGCGGGGCTCGCGCCCGTCGGCCCACCACGGGTTGTCGGCCCCGACGCACATGTGGTTCGGGACGGCGTCGAGGATCAGCCCCATGCCCCGTTCGCGGAGGGCGTCGGCCAAGGCGGCGAGGTCGTCCTCGGTCCCGACCTCCGGGTTCAACAGCCCGTGGTCGACCACGTCGTACCCGTGCCGGCTGCCCGGTTTAGCTTTCAGGACCGGCGAGGCGTAGGCGTGGGTGACCCCGAGCGCGTGCAGGTACGGGACGAGGCGGGCGGCGTCGGCGAGGGTGAACTCCTGGTGGAACTGGAACCGGTACGTCGCCCCCGGGGTGTGGCGGCGGCCGGCCGCGACCCGGCCGGCGTCGGCGGCCAGCCGGGCGAGGGGGTCGGCGGTCGGGTCCGGGTCGGGGGTCATAAATGGGGATCGGGTTACGGGCGGCACACGCCCACCCGTAGCCACGGGTGGGCCGGACCTCACGGCGCCGACAGCGGGTGGCTCCGCCCCCCGGACGTGCTGTGCCGCAGGGCCTTGGCCTGGAGCGGGGTCAGGTCCGGCTCGGTCTCGGCGTCGGCCCGGGTCCGGAACACCACCACCGACCAGTCCCGGACCGGGTACACGGCCTTCCCGTCGAACCGGTCGTGCGGGAGGGCGTCGTCGGCCGTGTCGAACAGCCGCTCCCACTTGTGCCCGGGGTTGGTCTCGGGCAGGGTGAACTCGACGGCGTCCGCTTGGGCGTTCAGGACGAACACGATCGTCTCGCCGACGATCGGCTCGCCCCGCTCGTCGGTCTCCTCGATCAGGTCGCCCGCGAGGCGACAGCCGAGGCACCTGGCGGGTTCTTCCCAGTCGCCGTCGGCCAGCTCGGTGCCGTCCGGCTTGAACCACGACACGTCGGCGACGCCGGACCCGCGGATCGGCCGGCCCTGGAAGAAGGTCCGCCGCTGGAGGACCGGCTCCTGCCGCCACAGGCTGGTGGCCGTCCGGACGAACTTGAGGAACCCCTCGTCGGGCTTGTCCCAGGCCAGGTGGGTCAGGTCGTCGTCGTGGCAGTAGGTGTTGTTGTTGCCCTGTTGGGTGTGGCCGATCTCGTCCCCGCCGAGCATCATCGGGACGCCCTGGGAGAGCATCAGGGTGGCGAACAGGTTCCGCCGCTGGCGGGCCCGGAGGGCGTTGACCTCGGGGTCGTCGGTCGGCCCCTCGGCCCCGCAGTTCCACGAGTGGTTGTCGTTCGACCCGTCCCGGTTCTCTTCCTTGTTCGCCTCGTTGTGCTTCTCGTTGTAACTGACGAGGTCCCGAAGCGTGAAGCCGTCGTGGCAGGTGACGAAGTTGATGCTGGCGTACGGCCGGCGGCCGGTCTGCTCGTACAGGTCGCCCGACCCGGTCAGCCGGTGGGCCAGCTTGTCGGCCGGCACGTCCTGCCCGGCCCAGAACTTCCGGACCGCGTCCCGGTACTCGCCGTTCCACTCGGTCCACCCGACCGGGAAGTTGCCGACCATGTACCCGCCCGGCCCCACGTCCCACGGCTCGGCGATCAGCTTGACCCGGGAGAGGACCGGGTCCTGGTGGATGACGTCGAAGAAGGTGGAGAGCTTGTCGACCTCGAACAGCTCGCGGGCGAGAGCCGTGGCCAGGTCGAACCGGAACCCGTCGACGTGCAGCTCCTGCACCCAGTAGCGGAGCGAGTCCATGATGAGCTGGACCATCCGCGGGTGCCGCAGGCTGGGGGTGTTCCCGCAGCCGGTGAAGTCCATGTAGTACCGCTTGTCGTCGGGCGAGAGGTGGTAGTAGCTGGCGTTGTCCACCCCCCGGAAGGAGAGCGTCGGGCCGTTCTGGTTCCCCTCGGCCGTGTGGTTGTACACGACGTCCAGGATGACCTCGATGCCCGCGGCGTGCAGGGCACGCACCATCGTCTTGAACTCCCACACCGCGGCCGCCGGGTTCGACGGGTTGGCACTGAGCCGCGGGTCCGGGGCGAAGAACCCGAGGGTGTTGTACCCCCAGTAGTTGGTCAGCCCCTTCTCGACGAGGTAATGGTCGTCCAGCCGGTAGTGGACCGGCAACAGCTCGACGGCGGTGACGTTCAGGTCCTTCAGGTGGCGGACGGCGGCCTCGCAGCCGACGCCGGCGTAGGTGCCGCGGAACTTGTCCGGAACCCCCGGCAGCTTCTTGGTGAACCCCTTGACGTGCAGCTCGTAGATGAACGTCTCGTGCCAGGGGGTGTTCGGCCGGCGGTCGTCGCCCCAGGTGAACGCCTCGTCCACGACCGCGGCCAGCGGGGCGTACGGGGCGCTGTCCTCGTCGTTCCGGGACAGGTCGCCGTCGGGGTGGCCGAACGTGTACGCGAACAGGCTCGGGTGCCACTTGGCCTCCCGGCCCACAGCCTTCCCATAGGGGTCGAACAGCACCTTACTCTTGTTGAACCGATGCCCCTCGGCCGGCTCGAACGGGCCGTCGACGCGGTAGCCGTAGAGTTGGCCGGGCAGCACGTCCGGCAGGTAGCAGTGGAAGACCTGGTCGGTCCGCTCCTTGAGTGGGATGACCGGGCTCGGGGCGGGCGCGTCGGGGTGGTCAAACAGGCACAGTTCGGCGGCCGTCCCGTTCTCGCTGAACAGGGCGAAGTTCACCCCCGCCCCGTCCCACGTCGCCCCGAGCGGGTACGGTCGCCCCGGCCACACGCGCATACGTCGTCCGAGTGTTTAGTGTTGAGTGTGTAGTGTTTAGTAGGAACCGGCACGCCCGGCGGGCAGTCAGGATGCGAATCCTGTACCGGGTGAGAGAAGGTGGGGGAGTGGGCGGCGAACGGGACGGGGTTAAGCAGGGAGGTGCGCGACGACGGGAGCAAGCCCGCCCATCGTGATAGGCGGGCTTGACGGGTAATCACCGCAGTAGACCCGGTGCCGGCAGCCCAGGCGCCAGCGCCCCGCACCCGCCGCCGAAGCAGCCGGCCTGCGGCCGGTCGCACGGCGTCCCCGGCCGGCAGCGGTTGAACAGGCCGTCGAGCAGCCCCTTCCCGGGGACGTAGATGCGGTCGCCGGGCTGGAGCTGGTAGTTGGTGCTGGTGTCGCCGAGCTGGACGATGTTCGAGTAGCAGACCGGGAGCACGACCCGGCAGCCGTCCGGCGGGGTCGGGCGGCTCAGGACGATCGCCTGCAGGGCCGCCCGGTTGGTCACCCCGCCGGCCCGGATGATCCCGTCGAGGACGGCGTCGAACCCGTTCACCGGGAACGCCCCGGGGGCGTTCACCTCGCCGAGGACGTAGTAGACCTTGCTGGTCCGGCCGATGACCCGGACCGTCACCCCGACCGGCTCCTTCAGCTTTTCCCGCTCGCCTTCTTTCGCCGTCACCAGGGCCGACACCTGGGCGACGATCTGCTCCTGGGTCCTCCCGGCCACGACCGGCCGGCCGTAGACCCCGAGGTCGATCGTCCCGTCGGCGAACACCACCTGGTCCGGGGGCAGGCGGACCGGGGAGTCGAGGTCGGCCGGCTGGACGAGCAGGGTGTCGCCGGGCTCGACGACGTAGGCCGGCTGGAGTTCCTTCGCCAGCTCGCGGGGGACGGGCGGGGCCGGCGGGCTGGAGTTGCGGATGGCCTTGGTGTCGGGCAGGAGCTGGTTGGCCGGGGGCGACAGGCCGAGCGTCTCGCACCCGGCGGCCGCGGTGACGACGACCCACAGGGCGAACGCCCCGCCGACCCGGACGGTGTTCCGCATGGCCCGCCTCCTTCCGCCCAGAGAACCCGGGCTACCAGGACTATCGGGTCATCTGATACCGCCGCTGTAGGTGCATTCTGCGCGGTCGGGGGAGTTTCGGGCAAAACCGAGCCGCACGATGGACGCAGAAAGAAGACACGATCCGAAATACGGTTGTGTCCGGATCATGTCTTCTTTCTGCGTCCATCGTGCGGCCTGTCCGCTTCGCTATCCCGCCCGGTACTTCTCGATCAGCACCCGGGCCGTCTCCGGCCGCATGACCCCGGGGTCGGGCAGCTCCCCCTTCTTGAACTTCTCGCGGAGTTCCGTCCCGCTGATATTCACCGGCTTCCACCCCTTCGGGGCGTGCTCCTCGACCAGCCCGACCCGGCCGAGCTCGGCGTAGTACGCCGCGAACCCGACCTTCACCGGGTTGATCCGCAGCTCGCCCTTCAGCCCGTCGAACTTCCGCTGGGCGGCCAGCCCGTCCCAGATCTCCCCCTTGTCGTCGAACGGGGCGTCGGCGTGCTTGCGGCCGATGACGATGTCGGTGAACCCGAAGTTCTGCCGGTAGATGGCGTGCATCACCGCCTCCTTCGGCCCGGCGTAGAACATCTTGATGTCCAGGCCCAACAGCAGGACGTGGTCGCTGAAGCCCCGGCCGACCTTCTTCCACAACTCCTCGTCGATGTCGCCCTGGCCGAGGGCCTTGTTGTCGATCAGGGCCCGGTAGGTCTTCATCCGGGTGGCCGCGTCCACGTCGTCGCTCTTGGTCTCGCCGACGAGCGGGTTCAGCACCGCCCCGGCGTAATGCCCCTCGCGGGTCAGCCGCTCCAGGCCGAGGATCAAGGCGTACTCGTGGGCCCGGTGCAGGGCGTTGCGGGTCTGGAACGCCACGACCCGCTGGAACCCCTTCTTCGCAAACAGCGCCCGGGTTTCCTTCGGGCTGAGGATCAGGTCGCCGTACTCCGGGTGCTTCGGCTGCGGCAACACCTGCACCTCGCCGCCGACCAGGTACGTCCGCGGGTCGGTGTTCGCAATCCGGGCCCCGGGGTGGTCCTCCCGCGGGGTGCCGTAGACGGCCGCGTTGTACCGCGGCTTGTCCCACGGGTACACGTCCTGGACGGCGATCACGCCGACGGCCTCGCCCCGCTCGTTGTGGAGCGGGTGGGTGCCGCCCGGGGTGAGCTTCTTGGCCAACTCCTCGCTCACCGGGAAGGCGAGCGGGATCGTCCAGGCGTACTTCTTCCCGTTCCGCTCGACCACCTCCTCGTCCAGCACCCGGTCGTACACGGCCCGGGTCATCGGGCCGGTCAGCGGCGAGAGCCCGCCGTCGCCGATCCGGTATAGGGTGGACAGGTCGGCGTCGGACACCGGGATCGGCACGCCCGGGGCCGGCGGCAACTCGGGAACGGTCCGGTTGACCGGCTCGGGGACGCCGCCGTGGGGGGAGATCAGGTCGGGCATGGTCTCGGCTCCTACGGATGACGGCGAACCCCGAGCGTGAGCGAGGGGGTGGGCCAGGCCTTCACCCCCTCGCTCACGCTCGGGGTTCGCCCGGCGGTCAGATCACGTACTGCAACCCCTGGCTCCGCTGCACGAGGTCGGCCAGGGTGGTCTGCTTGAGGATGCCCTGCTGGGCGTCGACCATCCGGTCCCACAGCGACCGGACGCTCTGGACGTACAGGGTGGGGTTGAGCTTGTCGTCGGTCCGGGCCGGGTTCTCCGGCGGGTCGATCACCTGGAGCACGTCGAGGAGGGTGATGTCGTCGGCCGACCGGGCCAGGGCGTACCCGCCGGTCGCCCCGCGGGTGCTGGCGACCAGCCCGGCCCGCTTCAGGTCGAGTAGGATTTGCACCAGGAACCGCGGCGGGATGCCGTGCGTCTTGGCCACGTCGGCCAGCCGGGCCGGCTTCGGGTCGCTGCTGCGGGCGGCCAGTTCCAGCATGGCCACGCAGGCGTACTCGGCCTTCGCGGAGAAAAGCATAGTTTCGGGTCTAAAGTTTAGAGTTTCGAGTTAGAGACACTGGCCCGCTCCATCGCCTCGCCATTCACAGAACGCGACCGAGGATTCCGAACTCGAAACTTCAAACTCGAAACTCGAAACTCAAATCCCTTCCCCGTCCCGCACCTCGATCACGTGCAGCCCGCACTCCTTCTTGACCTTACCGGCCCACCGGCCGGCCCGGTCGTCCTCGCCGGGTTGCACGGCCCGGGTACACGGCCGGCAGCCGATACTCGGGTAGCCGCGGTCGTGGAGCGGGTTGTACGGGACGTCGTGCTTCACCACGAACGCCCACACGTCCTTCTTGGTCCAGTTGAGCAGCGGGTTGACCTTCACCACCCCGAACTTCGGGTCCCACTCGACCACATCCGCCCGGCCCCGGTCGGCCGTCTGGTCCTTGCGGATGGCGCTGACCCAGGCCAGCGGGTCGAGCCGCTTCATCGCCTCCCGTAGCGGAAGGATTTTGCGGTCGAGGCAGCACTGGTCCGGGCGGTGGCCGTACAATGGCCCGCCGTGCTCGGCCTCGTACTCTTCGACCGTCAATTCGGGCCGGACGAACTCAACTTCGATGTTGTATCGAGCCTTAATCCGTTCACGGAGTTCGAGCGTCTCCGGGAACTGATACCCGGTGTCGATGTTAATCATCCGGACGGCCGGCTGGATGTCGGCCAGCATGTGGATGATGCAGCAGCCCTCGGCCCCGAAGGCGGTGGCCATCAGGAGCCGGGGGTGGAACCGGTCGGCGGCCCAGCACAGGACTTCATACGGCGAGGCGGTCCGGAGGCGGTCGGCGGCGGACGCGATCTCGTCGGCGTCCATCGGGCGTGGCGTCATCCCCGGCTCCATTCCCCAGAACCCTTATCGGCATCGTAAGGATTCGGGGTGAGCCGGACAAGATTTCGTCAGTGAGCGTCGGGGGGGGGCCCCCCCCGGGGGGTTGGGCCCGCCCCCGGCCGGCCGCCCCCCGCCGCCCCCACCCAACCGCCCCCCCCCGGGG
>JAIEQO010000035.1 GCA_019747655.1 Gemmataceae bacterium
TCAGCTCCAGCCGCCCGTCGCCGGTCCCGACCAGCGGCTCGTCTGGCTGGCCGGCGAGGCCGTCTGTGCCGTCCCGGACGTGGCCGCGGTTTGGCCGACCCGGGCGGTCGGCCCGCCGCACTACGGCGGTGAGCCTGGCATGTTCTCGGTCCGCCTGCCCGACGGCCGGCCGGCGGTGCTGGTCCGCGGGCGATCGGTGGCCCCGCTCGGCCGGCTCCGGGCCTGGCTCCGCGGCCGGCCGTGGCGGTCGCCGGGCGTCACCCTCGGGCGGGTGCTCTTCCACCTCGACCGCTACCGCGTCCCGGCCCCGCGGCTGCACGCCTTTGGGCAACGCGAGACGGGACCGGTCACGGCCGATTGGTTCGCCCTGTACGAGCCGCCCGCCGGGGTGCCACTGGCCGACTGGCTGGCACGGCCGCAGGCGGCAGACGCCCGGCGGGCCGCGCTCGCCGAGGCCGGGACCGTCCTCGGACGGCTCCACGAGTCAGGGTGCTGTTCCGCGGGACGGGGTCCGCTCTTGTGGGTCGACGACGCCGGTCGGGTGTCGGTCGGCAATCCGGCGGCGGTGCGGATCGTCCGACGGCTGTCGTGGCGTCGGCGACGGGCCGAGCGAACCGGTCTCCTGCCGGAGGTCACGGCCACGGTGGGTAACGGCACGACGGGGCTTGACTCCGCTCGGTTTATGTGATATCTTGTTCACTTAGAACGGGCGTTCAATCAATGCCCGGTGGATCGGGGTTGCGGTCCGGGGTGGCAGGTGAAGCGAGCATGGCGGTATCCGGCATCAATCGGGTGATCGCGGAAGAGTCGTCAGGTACAGAAGTTCGGTCGGATGGACGGGGCGAGCGTGGCGGCCTGGGCGAGTTAATGGGTGGCGACTTCCGGCTTCAAGTCGACGTATCGCAACGGGTTACAAGATGGCTACCGCCGAGAACAAAAACGAGGGGGGGGGAGGGGTACTACCCACGACGGCACCAGCCGGATCGTCTGCCACACCGTTACGCATTCCGACGACGGCACTTGGGCTGCTGTGGCAACGGCTCCGCCGCGGGAGCCGTGTGATCCGGCGTGCCGGCGACTTCCACCGGCTCGCCGGCCCCGGCTGGCCGGACCGGATCATGGGGCTGGCGGTTCCGGACCGCGAGCACCGCAAGCAGGGCCGGAGGATCGGCCGGTGGACGCTCGAACGCGGGCCGGACCGGCTGGTCAGCTTCCTGAAGCGGCACTACCGGCTGCCGTGGTGGCGGGGGGTGATGGCGACGCTGTTCCCCAGCCGGGCATGGTCGCCGGGGCTTCAGGAGTGGGAACACCTCCGCTGGGCGGCGGCCGCGGGGTTTCCGGTCCCGCGGGCGGTGGCGGCCGGCCAATACGTCGGCCCGTGGTTCCGGCTGCAGGGGTTCCTGGCGGTCGAAGAGCTGGCCGGCATGCTGCCGCTGCACGAGGCCGTGCCGCTGGCCGCCGAACGGCTCGCCCCGGCCGCCTTCCTCTACTGGAAGCGGGGGCTGACGGCCGAGCTGGCCCGGCTCGCCCGCGAACTCCACCGCCGCAAGGCGTTCCACAAGGACCTGTACTTCTGCCACTTCTACATCCGGGAGGAGTTCACCCGGTCGGCCCCTGCCGACTGGACGAACCGAGCGGTGATGATCGACCTGCACCGGCTGGCCCGGCACCCGGTCACGGCGGCGTGGTGGCGGGCGAAGGACCTGGCCCAACTGCTGTACTCGTCCGAGGTGCCGGGGGTCACGGCCCGGGACCGGGTCCGGTTCTGGAGGCTGTACCGGGGTGGCCGCGGGGGTGGGTGGCTGGAACGGCTGGTTCGGTGGAAGTGGCGGTTGTACCGCCGGCACAACCGCCGCCGGAGGGCCGGCTGATGGACATCGCACTCTGCTACGAGAGCGTGCTGCCCGCCCGGGGCGGGGCCGAGACGTACATCGGCGACTTGGCCCGGCGGCTGGCCCGGGACGGGCACCGGGTCCACCTGTACGCCGGGCGGTGGGACCCGGCCGCCCTGCCGCCGTCCACCCACATCCACCGGGTCGAGGCTCCGGCCGGGCCGCGGTTCCTCCGCCCGTGGCGGTTCGCGGCGGCGTGCGAGCGGCTGCTGGCCGGGTCGAGCCATGACGTGTCGGTCGGGTTCGACAAGACCTGGGGGCAGGACGTTTTGTACCCGCAGGGCGGGCTGCACGCGGCGTCGGCTGCCCACAACCTGCGGAAGTTCCCCCATACTTGGGAGCGGTGGGCGGCGGCCGCCGGAAAGTGGCTCAGCCCGGCCGCGTGGTCGTTCGCCCGGCTGGAGCGGAAGCAGTACCTCGGCCCGCGGCGGCCGCTGGTGGTGGTCAACAGCCGGATGGTCCGGGGCCACTTCGAGGAGTTCCTGGGCGTCCCACCGGAGTCGGTCCGGGTGGTGCACAGCGCGATCGACCCAGGGCGGTTCGCGGCCGACGACCGGCCGAAGCGGCGGCACGAGGAGCGGACCCGGTGGGGCGTTTCTCCCGCGGAGCCGGTCGGCCTGTTCGTGGCCATGAACTACCGGCTGAAGGGGCTCGCCCCGTTGCTCAGGGCGGTGGCCCTGGTGCCGAAGGCGACGCCGTTGCGGCTCGCGGTCGTCGGACACCCGAAGGACGGCCGGTATCGACGACTGGCCGCCCGGCTCGGGGTCGCGGAGCGCGTCGTCTTCCTCGGCCACCGTGCCGACCCGAAGGATGCCTACTTCGCCGCCGACTTCCTCGTCCACCCGACCTTCTACGACCCGTGCTCGCTGGTCGCCCTCGAAGCCCTGGCGTGCGGGCTGCCGGTCGTCACCACGAAGTTCAACGGGGCTGCGGAACTCTTCCGCCAGCCGGACGAGGGGTTGGTGGTGGCCGACCCGCACGACGCCCCGGCCCTGGCCGCGGCGCTGGTGCGGATGTGCGACCGGGGCTACCGGGTGACGGCATCGCAGGCGGCCCGGCAGGCGGCAACTCTGTGGACCTTCGACCACCACTACCGGGCCCTGCTCGACGTGTTCGGGGAGGCCCGCCGGACCAAGCGGGCGGCGTAGAATGACCCTCACCGGGGGTCGTCGATGGCGAAGGTGTTGCACGTCCTGGCGCTCGGGCTGTGGTTCGGCGGGGCCGCGTTCTTCAACTTCGCCGCGGCCCCGGCCATCTTCACCTCGTTCAAGCAGGTGGTCTACGCCGGGCCGTCGGACCGGACGGCCGGCCGGACGATCATCGACCCGGCGGCGAAGGACGCCGAGAAGGATGCTCTGGCCTCGGCCCTGGCCGGGGCCGCGGTCGGGCCGGTCTTCCCGCGGTACTTCGGGATGCAGGCGGTGTGCGGGGTGGTGGCGGTGGCGACCGCGGCCCGGTGGCGGCGGCTCGGCCGGGTCCACGAGTGGCGGTTCGCCGTCGTGCTCGCGGCCGCCGTCACGGTGGCCGCGGCCATCCCGCTGTCGGACCACGTCAGTGAGCTGCGGGTGCGGCGATTCGACCCGGACCCGGCCGTCTCGTCCGCCGCCAAAGCCGCGTTCGGCCCGTGGCACCTCGCCAGCCTCGGGCTGAGCGTGGTGACGGTCGGGTTGGCCGGGGTGGGGTTGGCGCTTGCGGCGAAGTTGCCCGCCGACCCGCCGCGGGAGTCATACTGATCCTGTTTCTTCCAGACGAACGGGGTTCGTCAGGCCGCAAATCGGTTCGTCAGGCGCGGGGTGTGTCCCCGGGCTGGAACCATCCGGATCAGGTAGCGGCCGGCTCCTGCTGGGTCATGCAGTGGAGCGTGCCCAGCCCCCAGACGAGGTCGCCGCAGTGGATGCCGACGACCTCCCGCTCCGGAAACAGGTCGGCCAGGATGCCCAGGGCCTTACGGTCCACCGGGTCGTTGAACGTCGGGACGATGACGACGCCGTTGGCGATGAAGAAGTTGGCGTAGCTGGCCGGCAGCCGCACGGCGTCGAACAAGTAGGCGGCCGGCATCGGCAACTCGATCACCTCCAACTTCCCGCCGTCGAAGTCGGTCATGCCCTGCAACCGCTCCCGGTTCTCCTGGGTCGGGGCGTAGTTCGGGTCGGCCGGGTCGTCCTCGACAACCAGCACCACCGTCCGCGGGCCGACGAACCGGGCCAGGTCGTCCACATGGCCGTGGGTGTCGTCGCCGGCGATCCCCTGGTTCAGCCACAGCACCTTCTTCACACCCAGGTAGTCGGCAAACACCTGCTCGTAGTCGGCCCGGTCGAACGGCGGGTTCCGCTCTTGCGTCTTGCTCAATAGGCATTCTTCCGTCGTCAGCATCAGGCCCCGGCCGTTCACATCGATGCTGCCGCCTTCGAGGACGACCCGCCAGCCGCGGTGCCGGGGCTGCCACCGGGTCAGGCCGAGCCGGTCGGCCACGCTCCCCGGGAGTAGGTCGTCCCTCGCCCAGTCGGGGTACTTGGCCCAGGCGTTGAAGTGCCAGTCCAGAACGGCCCGGCCGCCGCGGTCGTCGACCACGAAGATCGGCCCCGAGTCCCGCACCCACGACCGGTCGGTCGGGTGGTGGTGGAAGCCGACCCGGCCGAGGTCCACGCCGGCCTTCGCCAAAATGTCCCGCACCCGGGCTTCCATCTTTGGCCCGCGGACGACGAGGTTGACCGGCTCGTGGCGGGTCAGGGCCCGGACGATCTCGGCGTACACCCACGGGATCGGGGCGAACTTCCCCGGCCAGTCGCTCCGCCGGTGCGGCCAGGCCAGCCAGGTGGCGGCGTGCGGCTCCCACTCGGCCGGCATCCGGTTGCCGAGGGCGGCGGGGGTGTCGGGGGGTGCGGTCGGGTCGGGCATAATGGGTCCGTCGGCGGGGTTGCGCACAACCGTTATACCCTTGGGCGGCGGGGCGGTCAGCGGTTGCCGGCCGGCCGGCGGCCGAGTAGATTGTGCCGAACGTTCATGGATGTCCCCCTGGCCCGGGGGCGGTTGTACGGAGGCACGCCCGTGGGAGCAGCCCGCACGGTTCTCTTGGTCACGGATGACCCGGCCCTCGGCGACGTTGCCCGGCGGGAGTTGGACGCTGCCGGGTACGCGGTGGGGGTCGCCCGGGACGGTCTCGCCGCCGAGCGGGCCCTGGCTGCCGGACCGCCGGACGTGTTGGTGGTCCGGATGCTGCTGCCGGGCCGAAGCGGGTTCGCCCTGGCCGAGCGGGCGAAGGACCTGTCCGGCGGGCGGACCCGGGTGGTGATGCTGGCCGCCGCCCCGTCGGCCGCCCACCGCGACTACGCCTTCGCCGCCGGGGTCGACATCCTGCTGCCCGACCCGCCACCCCCGACCGCCCTGCTCGACGCGGCAGCCGGGCCGTCGGCCCGGATCGGCCGGCCGGCCGCCCGACTGACCCCGGCTCGTTGACGCCGCCCCCGCCGGCCCACTATTCTACCCGGACCCCCCGCTCGCCCGCCGAGCACTCGCACCCCCATGCCCCTCCAGGAACGGACCGTGTCCCGCGACCGGGCGATCCTCGCCGCGTGCCAGGAGGCCGTCGGGTACACGTTCAAGGACCCCGCCCTGCTCCGCGCCGCCCTGACCCACACGTCCGGGGCGAACACCCGGGCCGGGTCGAACGAGCGGCTGGAATTCCTGGGCGACAGCGTCCTCGGGCTGGCCACCTGCGAGGCCCTGTACGCCCGCTTCCCGGACTACCAGGAGGGCGACCTGACGAAGGTGAAGTCGGTCGTCGTCAGCCGCAAGACCTGCGCCCGGTTCAGCGAGGAGTTGGGCCTGGGCGACTACCTGTTCACCGGCAAGGGGGTGGCCGTCTACGGCGAGCTGCCGGCGAACATGCTGGCCGACGTGTTCGAGTCGCTGGTGGCGGCCATCTTCCTGGACGGCGGGTGGGAGGCGGCCCGGGGGTTCGTCCTCCGGTTCATCGGCCCGGAGGTCGAGCGGGTGGCCTCCGAGGCCGTCTCGTCCAACGCCAAGTCGCAGCTCCAGCACCTGACCCAGCGGCTCTTCGGGGCGGCCCCGCGGTACTTCCTGCTGGACGAGCAGGGGCCGGAGCACGACAAGTGCTTCAAGGTGGCGGCCGAGGCCGGCGGGCACAAGTTCCCGGCCGCCTGGGGCCGGACCAAGAAGGAGGCCGAGCTGAAGGCCGCCATGAACGGCGTCGCCGAAGTGACCGGTGAGGAAGTCCCGTACCCGTCCGACTGACCCGCCGTCGGTTCTGGTTCTTGGGGATGTGTACACCCCACGCCAAAACCAGAACAACTCGACAAGAAGTAAAACCGTTAGACCGACGCTCACGCGGGTCCTGCCCGTGCCCATGCCGCCCTACCCCGTCCTGTGTACGACTCCGGGGTGTTCTGCCCCGGCGGCGTACAAGGTCGCGGCCCGGTGGAGCGACGGCCTGACCGCCGAACTAAAGACTTACGAGTTGGCGTGTTCGGCGTGCGTCGGCCGGCTGTACGTGGCCGCGGTCGAAAAGCGGGTCGCTTGCCGGCTGGCCCCGGGCGAAACACTGGACGAGCCCGGGGTGTACGAACTCCACCGCGGCGAGCGGGACAAGACGCTCAAGCGGCGGCCGGATTTAGAGTCGGAACCTGATCCTCTCAGCGGCGGCCGAACGTGACATCGGAAGGCACCACCTACACCGGCCCGGCCGTCAACGACCCGGAGGTGTTCGGCCGGCTCCCGCCCGACCTCGCGGGCCTTCTGGAACAGGCCAACGGGTTCGTCCGGTACGGCGGCGGGTTGCACGTCCGCGGGGCCTGCCGCGGGCCCGCCTGGCACTCCCTCCACGAGGCGTGGCTCGGCCCGGCCGCCTTCCAACGGCTCTACCCGGATGTCACCCCGGGCGACATCCCGTTCGCCGAGGACCCGGTCGGGGACCAGTTTCTCCTGCGGGACGGGACGGTATGGAAGCTGGAGGCCGAGACGGGCGACCTGGACGACCTGGGGCTGTCGCTGGACGGGTTCCTAGCCGCGGCCGAGGCCGACCCGGACGGTTTCCTGTCGCTCGAACCGCTGCTCCAGTTTCAGGCCGTGGGCGGGAAGCTGGAGCCGGGCGAGTTGTTGAGTGTCTACCCGCCGTTCTGCACCGCCCAGGCGGCCAACGGGGTGTCGCTCGAAGCCGTCCCGGCAGCCGACCGGCGGGCGTTCCTGGCCGACTTCGCCCGCCAGATCCGCGACCTCCCGGACGGCGGATCGGTCGAGATCGAGACCGGCGGGTAACGCGGTCCCGGGGTCACTTCGCGGCCTTCGCCCGGACCCGCAGCGCGATGTCGACCCGATGCTCGGGCGTCGTCACCGCCCGGTCCCCGCCGGCGTGGTCCCAGGTCTCGGCGGCGAGGACGGCCCCGGTCGCCGGCTCGACCCAGTCGGCCTGGTAGCGGCCGGCCGGCAGGGCCAGGGTCAGCGTCTCCCGGTACTTCCCCGGCGTGACCTGGTAGACCGGGCCTTTCTCGCCCGTGCTGTGGTGCAGGTAGACGGCGTACTGCCGGCCCGGCTCGCCGATCGCCCGGCAGAACGCCCCCTTGGGCACCCCGCCGGCGACGAGTTTCGCGTCCCGGTGCATCTTGACGAACTCGAACCCCTCCAGGAACTCCTTCAGGTTCTTGAGCCCGCGGAGCACCTCGGCGTTGTCGGGGGTGTCGCCGCGGGGGTCGGCCGCGGTGAACCGGCCGTTCAGGTGGTTGAACCCGGCCCCGCCGCCGACCATGAACTCCCAGGCCTCCACCCGGGACGCGGCCACCCCCTCGGCGTCGTACCAGACTGGGTAGTAGTTCGTCTCGTTCAGCTCGATCGGCTTCTTCAGCCCGTACTTCATGTCGAGCCCGCGCATCCCGCCCATTTGCTGGGCCGCCCCCTCCCAGGTGTACTGGGTGACGACGACCCCCACGTCCGGGTCGGCCGACAGGTCGCACGGCCCGCCGACCGGCCCCTGGACCTGTTGGCCGAGTAGGTGCCGCTTCGGGAGCTTGGCCTCGGTCTCCTTCACGATCGTGACGTAGTGCCTGAGCCACGGCCCGGCCTGGTCGAGCGGCGTGCCGGTCATGGTCGGCTCGTCGCAGACCTCCAGGATCACGTTGTCGAACCCGTTGACCGCCTCCGTGACCTTGCGGACGTAGGCGTCGAGCCGGCGGACCAGGGCCGGGTCCTTGAGCGTCTGGGCGTCCTTGAAGTCGCCCTTGCCCTCCCCCTGGACGTTGTTCGTGTGGAACAGCGGGGAGAGCGGCCAGGTGTCGTCGTACTGGGCGTTGAAGAAACAGACCTCCACCACGATGCCCCGGCGGTCGGCCTGGGCCACGAAGTCCTTGAGCCGGTCGAAGAACCGGTCGTCCCACCGGTCCAGGTCGAACAGGTTGCCGCCGCGGGGGTAGCCCGGCTTGTCGCTCCGGGCCCAGGGCAAGACCAGACGGTCCGGCTTCGGCCCCAGGGTGTTCCCCTTGATGAACTTGTCGATCGGCTCGATCAGGAACCCCGGGTAGATGCGGGTGTAGTTCAGCCCGTACTTCTGAAGCGTGTCCAGGTACGGCTTGTAGTCGAACTCCCCGTTGACGACGGCCCCGTAGTGCTCGGCCGAGGTGATGAGCAGGGCGGGCTTGCCGCGGAACTCGAAGTAGTGGGGGTTGTCCGGGTGGACGCGGACCGGCTGGGCGCCGGCCCGGGCCGCCATAGCCGCCGTCACGAGACCGGACGCCAGGACGAGTTTGGTCATGAGTGCCGCCTCCGTCGGGCGATGGGGTCTTCCGCTACCGCCAAGCCGGGCCCGAGTCAGTTCGGGGACGGGTCGGTCAGTTCCGCGACGAGCCGCCTCAGCTCGTCGAGCGGCACCGCGATGATCGGGGGCGGCTGGTTGGGCGGGAAGATGCCCAGGAACTCCCCGGGCGGCGACCGGACGGCCTCGGGCGAACCCCACTCCCGGGCCTCGGTGACGTAGTGGGCGGGGATCAGGTAGCCCGTCACCTTCAGCGGCTCGGGGCCGTCGGGCCGGAGGTCCGCCGGCCGGACCCCCAGGCAGTGGAGCCAAGCCAGCTTCCGGTCGGCCCACTCGCCCTCGGGCCAGCGGGACGCGACGGTCCGTACGGCGGCCGCCGAGGCGACCAGCTCGAACTCTTGCGAGCCCCACCAGAAGTGGACGTATAGGGCCCGGCGGAGCGGCGGCGGGGGCGGCAGGGCCGGCATCGATCCCCGCGGCCCGCACGCCGGCGCCCACCCCGGGCCGGGGC